>CACYBS010000404.1 GCA_902772725.1 Erysipelothrix rhusiopathiae | reverse complement strand
TATATAATAGAACTAACAGAATACTATATAAAGGAGGATTTTCCTTATGCTAATTAAAGATGAGGCGTTAAGTGAAGTCGTTGCCCGTACCTTGCGTATTAAGCCGGAAGAAGTTACTCCGGAAACGATGCTGGATTTGATTCGCTTGGAAGCTCCGGGTCACGGAATTAGCACACTAGAAGGATTGGAGTATGCGGAAAACCTGGAAACTTTGAATGTTTCTGATAATAATCTAGAACGCTTAGATCCAATCAAAGGATTGAGAAACCTTGAAAATCTCGATGTTTCCCGAAATCACTTACGAGATATTCAGCCATTGCACGGATTCCGTCAGTTAAAACGGTTAAATATCTCCCGAAACAAGTTATTTACGATGGATGTTTCCAGTATCGCAGCGATGATCGATCTGGAATACTTGAACCTTGAACGTGCAAAAATCGACTCATTAGAGTATTTGATTCGCTGCCACAAGTTGAAAGAGTTAAGCATTAATACAGAGAATGGTCCGTTTGGATTTGCGATTCTGGGTACTTTAAAACAGTTGAAAAAATTGAATATGTCCGGTATGCGTTTATTCCATATTGAAGACTTATCTTATCTTTCTTCTGTTGAGGAATTAAACCTTTCCACCAACCTGATGAGCGATATCTCTCCGCTTCTGGCAATGAAGAATTTGAGATCTTTGAATATTTCGAACTGTCCGTATATCGAAGATTACACTCTGTTGTCAAAATTCCCTAAACTGGAAAAATTGGATATCTCATGGAATAAATTGGAAAACTTCAAATTCTTGACTGACTTGGATAAGCTTGAAGAATTGAATATGGAACAGACCGGATTCAAGGATATGTCTTTACTCAACAATATCAAGGATTTGCGAGTACTTAATGTATCCAAGAATAAATTGATGAATGTGGAAAAGTTTACCAATGTTTCGGATTTGGAAGATTTCAACGGACGTTTCTGCTTACTTAAGAATATCGATTTCTTGAAAAACGCAAAGAAGCTTGTCCGTCTGGATCTTTACAACAACTGTATCGATGATATCTCCATCTTGAAACCAATGAAGAAAATGGTTGCGCTCAATGTGGGTAATAACTCGGTAAAAGATATCAAATGTTTGAAAGATATGAAACAGCTTGCGATTTTATCTCTTGAAAACAACAACGTTTCGGATTTGAAGTCGCTTGCCGGTTTAGAAGATCTTGTATCTTTGGATCTTTACAACAACTTGATTACCGATTTGACGCCGTTAACAAACTTGAAATATATCTCATATCTGCGCTTAGACCACAATGCGATTACGGATTTAACACCGTTATCTCATTTAATCTTCTTACGTTCGTTAACTTTAAAGGCCAACTACATCACTGATGTAACACCGTTAAAGGATTTAGAATTACTGCAGGCACTTCGCTTGGATGAAAACCCGATTGCGGATACTTCCGTCCTTGAAAGTATGCAGTATTACGAAAAATTCACTGAGTAATACATGTCCCTCCCTAAGAGGGACTTTTTTTTGATTGACCAGATGAAAAAGATATCGTAATATGCAAATTAGCTGAACTTTATATCAGAAAGGGGCGGCATTTGTGAAAGATAAAGGAACAATTGTGGTTTCCGGACTCGTAATAGCGATCACATTATTTCTCGACCAATGGACCAAATGGTGCATTATGAGTACTATGAAAGAGTACCAAACCATCGAAATTATTCATAATTTTTTTGATATCACGTATGTAAAAAATACAGGTGCGGGATTCAGCTTGTTTGAGGGATTTGGCATCTGGTTTTTTTCCATTGTTACGATTGCGGCTTTGATTGTTTTGGCTTCAGCCTTCATCAAGATGCGTGATATGCGGTATCGAATCTTAATTTCGCTCATTATTTCAGGGGCTATCGGCAATTTTATTGACCGGATCCGCTTGGGATTTGTGTGCGATTTCTTTAGTTTTAATTTATTTGGCTGGCATTTTCCGGTATTTAATGTAGCGGATATATGTATTACGGTCGGTTTTGCCTTATTGATTGTCTGTATGGCTTATGATGACTACAAGGAGAAGAAAAGATGGAAACAACAAGCTTCCGAGTAGATGAAAAGTATCAGGGAATGCGTGTGGATAAAGCCGCAGCATCTGTTTTGGATGCCTCCCGTAAACGAATCCACGATATGATTGCGGATCAAAAAATCAAAGTAAACGGTGTACCGGTTAAAGGAAGTTATACCCTGCAGCTGGAAGATGTTGTAGAGATTGAGATCCCGGAATTAGAAAGCACTGAAATCCTTCCGGAGAAAATGGATTTGGATATTGTCTATGAGGATAGCGATGTGCTTGTGATCAATAAGCCCAAGGGATTGGTGGTGCATCCTGCTCCCGGTCATTATACAGGAACTCTTGTCAATGGATTGATGTATCACTGTACCGACTTATCGGGAATCAACGGAGTGATGCGGCCGGGTATCGTACACCGTATCGATAAAGATACTTCCGGGCTTTTGATTGTATGTAAAAATGATAAGGCACATGCTGCGATCAGCGCACAGCTTCAGGATAAGACATGTCATCGTGAATATATGGCAATTGTGCATCATCCTTTTGCCCACGAATTCGGAACGATCAATGCACCAATCGGACGAGATGAAAAAGACCGCCAGAAGATGGCTGTCACTGCCAAAAATTCCAAGGAAGCCGTTACAAGGTTTACTGTCTTAGAGAATTTTAAAGACTATGCACTGGTACGCTGCTTTCTTGAAACAGGAAGAACGCATCAGATTCGTGTCCATATGCAGTATATCGGACATCCGGTTGCCGGTGATCCAAAGTACGGATACCGTCATGAACCTGACACCAAAGGACAGCTCTTACATGCCTGTTCGATTGAATTTGTTCATCCGACCACCAAAGAGAAGATGAAGTTTAGTGCACCGTTAGAGCCGATATTCAGTGAAGCACTGGAAAAGCTTCGCCAGGGAGAAACCTTATGAAAAGAAAAAATGTATTAAGCTGGGATGAATATTTTATGAGCGTAGCTCATTTAAGCGCACTTCGCTCCAAAGATCCCAATACGCAGGTGGGAGCCTGTATCGTAAATTCCGATAAGCGCATCGTAGGACTGGGCTACAACGGATTTCCAAGAGGATGCGACGATGACAGCTACCCATGGGATAGGGAAGGTGATTTTTTAGATACAAAATATCCTTTTGTGGTCCATGCAGAGCTCAATGCGATCCTCAACAGCATCCAGTCCTTAAAGGGATGTACAATCTATGTATCTTTATTTCCGTGTAATGAATGTGCCAAGGCGATTATTCAGTCCGGAATTAAATGCGTGGTTTATGAAAGTGATAAATACGATGGAACCGATGGCAATATCGCATCAAAGAAGATGTTTAGAGATGCCGGGGTAGAACTGGTACAGCTGCAATATAAAACCGAAGTAAAAGTGACAGTTTTAAAATAAACCGTCACTTTTTAATTTCTCAGTATTTTTAAAATGCAGTTTGGCAACCTTGCCTAAATTTTCAAATCCGAATTGATCGACAAATCTGGCAGCACATTCATCCACTTTGGTGCCGGACCCCTTATCAAAGGTAAACTGATATGTTTCCTCCATCTTTTCCCAATATTCTAAGAAGGCATTTCTTGCCAGAACGCTGGCACAGGCAACTGCGATATATTTATTTTCCGCCTTGGTTTCAAAATGAATATTTCGGATAACATCCTTTTCCTTAGACAGGTAGCGGTAATAGTTTTTTTCAGACACAAATTGGTCAATTACCATAAATTCCGGAAGCTCATAACCTTTGTTTCTTAAATTGACATAAGCCTGATTATGCAGCAGGCATTTGATATCCACCATATTATGGGCCTTATGAACCTGGTTATATTTCTCCGGAGATACAATCAGGATGGTATGAGAACACAATTTTTTGATGTCAGCAGCAAGTTTTTTGATCTTGTTGTCGGTGATCTGCTTCGAATCGTGGATTCCTATTGCCTTCAATTCTTTTTCATTTTCTTTTTCGACAATACAGGCAGCTACCACGACCGGTCCGAAATAGTCACCGGTACCGACTTCATCACTGCCGGCCATCGGAAAAGGCAGCTCTTGTTCAGGAGCAGTTTCTTCTTCCATCCAGCTCAGGTCTTTTCCCTGGAATACAACCTTACCGCTTGTATAGGCGGTAATCGTACAATCCTCCAGTTTGATTTGATAATAGGTATAGGCCGGTTGTGAAGTTTTAAGAATCATGCCGGAAAGAGATTCTTTCAGTTGAAAAATCTCATCTTTTGTCATTGTTTTAGTTACGGAAGCCATATCATCACCCAACAAAGTGTAACATAATTCCACCTTGTTTCCAAAATATGATAAAATACGTCCATGACACTGCATAGCGAATATTTTCAAATCTACAATTTTGTATTAATAGGTTATGTCCTTTTCGGATTGATGGATGGGTATCGAAAGGGATTTATGCGGCTTCTGTTAGATGTCTGTGTAAATATAGGCGGTATTGCGGGAGCCTTTTATCTGGCGCATCTTCTCTATATGAAATACCCTCTGTATCAGGCGGAAGCTGCCAATAAGGATACGGTGAATTTGATTCTATGGTTTTTGATCATACAGTTGACGATTCGGTGCGTTTACAGCAGTATTGCGACCTTTGTGCGTGGTGTGGATAAGGTGCCGGGATTGTCTTTGATCAACCGTTTATGCGGCGTTGTACTAGGAGCTGTTTTAGTATTTATCAGCTTATATATGGTTACTCTCTTTTTAAAACTGGGAATTGTAACCAATGGAGAAGCTTTCATCAATAACAGTATTTTGCGTTATATAGATATTCAAGTCATACTGCAGTTTTTTCAGGAAAGAGGAATACATTTGTGAAAATGAATTTTAAAGATGAATTAAATCAGGCATTAGATTATTCCCGTGTTTTACAGGAGATATCCGCCTATGCATCTTTTTCTTTATCGAAGGAAAAGATTGAAAAGGCGATGCCGATGCATGATTTAAATCGAATTAAGGAACAATTGGATCTTGTCAAAGAAGCAGCTGATTATTTGCGGACAGGTGCCGTTTTTAATATGTCCGGATGTTCGGATGTATCTGATCATGTCAAACAGGCATCCAAGAAAATGACGCTATTACCGATGGAGCTTTTGGATATACACTCTTTTTTAACGGCATGCCGCACGGTGAAGCAGTCTTTAAGGGATATTGATCAGGAATTATTGAAAGATTTAGCTGATACATTGGATCCCTGCCATCCTTTGATTCGCAGAATTCAGGATCAGATTGATATGTCCGGCAGTGTACGCGATGATGCCACCGAAAAGTTAAGAAAGCTCACCTTTGAGCTGGTGGATGTTCGTGCCTCCCTGACAAATCATGCCAGAGCTTTTGTGAAGCAGAACAGTGCCCGCTTAATGGAAAATATGACAACGACCATCGGCGGACGTGTATGTGTGCTTGTTAAGGCACAGGATAAGAATTCTTTTGGCGGTATGATTCATGGGCAGTCTCAGAGTGGATTGGCTTATTATGCAGAGCCTTCTTCGTTTGTATCTTTAAATAACCAGGTTCAATCGCTGTTATCGGAAATTGAAGAAGAAAAAAACCGCATCTGCCGTGAATTATCTGCCCAGGTCGGAAAAGAATCCATGAAGATTCTTTCCAATCTGGAAACAATGACAATCATCGATACAGCCTTTACCAAGGCGAGATGGTGTATTCGCTTTGATGGATGTATTCCTTTGATTCAGACTAAAGATCACACTTTGATCTTAGAATATGCCAGACACCCGTTAATTGATGAGAAGAGGGTTGTTGCCAATACATATCGCTTAGACCCATCCGAGTACTGCTTGATGATATCGGGTCCGAATATGGGCGGTAAAACCGTAACGCTGAAAACGATTGGTTTATTTATAGCCTTATCCCATGCCGGTTTTCCGGTATTGTGTCACAGGGCTGTCATTCCTTTGTATCGTTCGATGTGGTTTGATATAGGCGATAATCAATCGATTGAAAATAATTTATCAACCTTTTCCGGCCATATCTCCAAGATATCCGAGATCTGCCGTAGATGCGATTCGCATGCCTTTGTCTTACTGGATGAACCGGGTAACGGTACCGATCCTCTGGAAGGAGCCTGCCTTGCCGAGGCTGTGCTGTCCTATTTAATGGAAAAGCGCTGTACAATTTTGACCAGTACACACTACAGCACCGTTAAGGCTTTCGGAAAGGCCAATAAACATGTTCTTGTATCCAGCGTGGAATTTGATAGAGAGACTTTAATGCCGACATACCGTTATATACCCGGTGTATCAGGAGCATCCTATGCCTTCTCCATTGCCCGCCAGTTCCGTTTAAAGGAAAGTATTATCGAGCATGCCGAGAGCTTAAAGGAAAAAGACGAGGACCGCGTCCAGAAGGAGTTGGAGAATTTAGAGCGTCTTCAAAATGAGGCTTTAAATCAAAAGGAACGTTTCGACCAGCTGATCAAAGAGGCGCACCGCATTCAAAAGGAAGCCGCAGCGGATAAAGAAAAGTGGGAATCCAAGTATCGCGAATTAAATGAAGATTATGAAATGCGCTTAAATGCGATGTTAGAGGAAAAGGAAGAAGAAGCTCAGGCAATCATCCGTGAATTACGTGCAGGAAATGCCGATAAGATGCATGAAAAAAGCGAGCTACTACATCAGATCCATTCCATGGCTGTAGTACCGGAAGAAAAGGAAACCGATGAAGTCTTCCAGGTAGGCGATTATGTCTTGATTGAAGGTTTAAACTCACACGGTGCTATTATCGATTTGCGTAAGAAACAGGCAACCGTGGATGCCAACGGTATGAAAATGACTGTAAAGCTTTCGCAATTGAAAAAGATCCATAAACCGATGGTTACTCAAAAATCTTCAAAAGCCCATACCGATAAGGTCTTTACAAGAGTACCTACGGAGCTCAATATCATCGGCTGCCGTGTTGAAGAGGGCTTGAAAGAGCTGGATTATTATCTGGATCAGGCGGTAGCCCATAATCTGAAGCAGGTGCGAATTATCCATGGCGTGGGAACCGGTAAACTGCGTGCAGCGGTATGGAAAGATCTCGATAAGCATCCTGCCGTGAAAAGTAAAACTGCAGCCGGTCCCGGTGAAGGGGGACTTGGCGCTACCATTGTAGTATTGAAATAAGGAGATTAAAAATGGCTGTATCAGAACATCTTCAGGATAAACTGTTATTATTACCGGATAAGCCGGGATGTTATATCATGAAGGACCAGAAGGGAAATATTCTGTATGTAGGAAAAGCGAAGGTATTGAAAAACCGCGTCCGCAGTTATTTTCATGGTGTTCATGATAATAAGACCAGCCGGCTTGTCTCGCATATATATGATTTTGAATTTATAGTGACAGGTTCCGAAAAGGAAGCCTTACTGTTAGAAATTAATTTAATTAAAGAAAATATGCCACCCTACAACATCATGTTCATGGATGATAAAAGCTATCCGTATATCGTGATGACAAGGGATGAATATTTTACCGTACGAACGGTTCGACAGGTCAAGAAAAAGCGGAGTAAAGATGAATATTTCGGGCCCTATCCCAATGCGCAGGCGGCAAGGGATATCGTTAAGCTGATCAATACGATCTTTCCGATACGCAAATGCCGTAATCTGCCTAAGCAGCCCTGCCTTTACTATCACATGCATCAATGTTTAGGACCGTGCTTTAAAGAGATTGATAAAGAAGAAAATGAAAAGTATAGACGGCAGATCCGTTCTTTCTTACAGGGCGATGCCAGTCAAATCATTGAACGGCTCCAGGCGGATATGGAAAAGGCCAGTGAGAATCTTCAATTTGAACGGGCCAAGGAGATCTATGATTTACTGCAGGCAATTGATCATGTAATGGAAAAACAGAATATCGACTTTAAGGATAACGATGTATTGGATGCCTTTGGCTGGTATGAAGATAAGGGATATATCTCTTTCCAGGGCTTTTTTATGCGAAACGGTCAATTGTTGGAAAGACAGTTATCCATTCATCCGATTTACGAGGATAGTATGGATGCCTTTATCAGCTTTATTTTACAGTATTACCGCAACAATGTGGTTCCAAAATTGATCTTAGTTCCGGAAGGAACACCGGTGGATATTTTAGAAGAAGCACTGGATACCAAGGTGCGGATTCCGGTTCGCGGAAAGAAGAAAGCCTTGATGGATATGGTACTAAAGAATGCCAAAGAGGCTCATGACCAGAAATTTATGCTGGCACTGAGAAAAGATCAGGAGATGGAGGCAGCCAATCGGAAACTTTCCGATCTCTTTGGTCAGCCGATCCACACTATTGAAATGTTCGATAACTCGCATATTCAGGGGTCGTTTAATGTCAGTGCCATGGTAGTCTATGAGGATGGTGTACCGAATAAAAATAAATATCGGCATTATCGATTGGATGGATATCGCTCGGATGCCGACAGCATGAAGGAAGTATTATATCGGCGGTATTACCGCCTGTTGATGGAAGACAGACCTCTGCCGGATTTATTGATGGTGGATGGCGGTATCCAGCAGATCAAGGCAGCTAAAGAGATTAAAGAAATGCTGGATCTGCAGGTTCCGATTGCCGGCCTTGTAAAGGATGACCATCATAACACCCGTATGTTGATGAATGAAAATCTAGAGGAAATCGAACTGGATAGACAGGATCCTCTGTTCTTTCTTTTGACAAGGATGCAGGATGAAGTAGACCGGTTTGCCAAGGAATATCATAAAAAATTACGTTCAAAATCGATGACCCAGTCGATCATGGATACCGTAGAAGGTATCGGAGAAAAACGTAAAAAGGCATTGATGAGGCATTTTAAGAGCATGAAAAATATACGGGCAGCTTCTATGGAAGAGCTGCAGGAAGTGCTTCCGGCAAAGCAGGCAGAGCTTCTTTGGACTCGTCTGCACGAAAATGAAGAAGCATGATATAATGTTTTCGAGGTAGATAAAGTGAAATTAGATGCGAATACACTTGCGGCAAGGGTTTTATTGATTGTCGCATGCCTGATTGTCTTCATATATTGTTTTATGAAGATGACAGAAAGCTATGACCCTTTGGCAAGATATCCTTATACAACAGAGGAAAACAGGGCAATTATCCTCGAATATCTGGACGATGATGATATTGATTATATTATTACCAATCAGATTCAACCGGAAGAGTTTCTCCCTTATATTCAAATTGAGGGGTTTAATATTCGAAATACGCGATTTTATACGATTGCCAAAAATACCCAGGATGCAGAAAATGAATATATTGTGAATTTTGTGAATAAATATCGTTCTTATTTCACAAGAGACACGTTTGAAGATTTATTAAAGAATTATTCTTATCAGGATTTAACCGCATTCTATGAAAATGATGTCCTGATTCATGAGGATTTGACCTTAGTTGCGAATCCTTCTGCTCCATATGTGCTTTTAAATCCGAATACCAGCGTTTATAAATACAGCCCGGCTGATTTAAAGGGTGAGGGTATTCAATATCGCTCCAGCATGGAAGCCAACCTGGCTGCGATGCAGAGTGCATATTCATCCATGTTGTCAAGAGAGCTGGTATTTGCCCGTGGATATACGTCTTATGAATCCTTGATTCAAATGTATGCAGGGTATGACGAAATCTATGGAGACCGGGTACTGAAGATCTGCTTTCCTGCCGGCAGCAATGAGCTGCAGCTGGGATATACGCTGGTTACCGATAAGGCAGATATGTGGATTGAACAGTGTTTAAATCACGGCAGTGATATTTCTGAAGACTATTCGCCTGTGATCGAAGGTCTGGATGATGATATCAAAGAGGAGATTGAATGGCTGGAAGATAATGCCTATCAATATGGCTTTGTGATTCGTTATCCAAAAGAGAAAGAAGATTTGACCAACCATATCTATCAGCCTTTTGAGCTTCGCTATGTGGGGAAGGATACTGCCAAGCAGATGTATAATGCCTCACAGTGTATGGAAGAAGCCAGCTTTGGCAAGAAATTAAAATAATGGAGTAGATGCATGTTGAAAATTGTTGTGGCAAGCGACACTCACGGAAGAAATGATATATTAAATATTCTGGAGAGAAAATATAGAGACGCACAGCTTTTTGTCCATTGCGGAGATCTGGAGGATGATCCAAGACGATATCCTTCATGGATCGTAGTAAAGGGAAATAACGATTACTGGGGCCAGTTTCGAGATGATGTATGCATCAGTGCAGGGAGTCATCGGATCTATGTGGTTCACTCGCATCGGGTTTCTTATTCTAACCGCAGCAAGAATCTGGCAAGAATCGCAAAGGAAAAACATTGCGATATGGTTTTCTTCGGTCACACGCATCGTGTGATGGCGGAGTGGCTGGATGGTGTATTCATGTTGAATCCGGGTTCAGTCTGGCTGCCAAGAGGCGGATATTCGGGAAGTTATGCGATTGTTACTATCGATGGTGATAAGATAGATGCGAAGATCTTATTCCAGGAAGATTGGGACTTCGATTATTAAATAAAAAAAAGCTCTTTCGAGCTTTTAAAATCAAAGTGGCGTCCCGGGAGGGATTCGAACCCCCGACCGTGCGCTTAGAAGGCGCATGCTCTATCCAGCTGAGCTACCGGGACAGCACAAGTATTATAGCAAATTCAATTTACGAATTCAACGAAAAAAAGGAAGTATAAAATGGAAGAAAATTTTGAAGAAAGAAAAGGATATCATTTTGCGGGATGGTATGTAGATGAAGAATGTACAAAAAGGATCAATCCGGGAGGCATTCTTCCCAGCACGATGACTTTATATGATAAATGGATTCCAATTTTATATCCCGTGACCTATGAGTGCCAGGGCGGGATGAATTCCCGCAGGAATCCGAAGTATGTAACAGTAGAATCCGGTGTTCAAAAGCTGTATCCGGCAAGAAAGAACGGTGCTGTTTTTGACTGCTGGCTGCTGGATGGAAAAAGAATTGATATATTACCTGAATCAGTGGATCATCCGATTACGCTTGTCGCATCGTATCGGCAGCCATGTACCGTAAGCTTTAAAAGCTACGGCGGCGGTCAGATCAAACCAAAGCAGATCGGAGCAGATGGTAAACTTAAACCATTTCCATCACCGATGAAAATCGGATATGAGTTTGTCGGATGGTACTATGATGTGAATTACAAGATGGCTTTTTCCTTTGATGATCCGATTCGTGAAGATCTGACATTATTTGCCCGCTTTGAAGTTAAGCATTATAAGATTACCTATGTGATGAACGGAGGCTTTAATCCAAGAGCTAATCCTGCCTACTATACATTTCATGATGAACAGATCAAGCTGCTGCCGGCAAAGAAAAAGAATCATGAGTTTTTGGGCTGGTTTGACCGCAAGGGAAAACCGCGGGATATTATTCCTAAGAATTCGATTGGCGATAAAGTATTTGTTGCCCGTTTCAGAAAATACGGAGAAATTGAATAGCGTTCAATTTCTTTTTCTTTGAAATTCTATCGTGATTGAATAGAGAATAGAATCATGATATTATGCGAATAGGAAGGATCACCGATGACGGCTGTCCTCCGATTTTATAACGATTGATGACCGCTATTTTTCAGAGGGGCGGTCATTTTTCGCACTTATTGAATCATTGTTGATTTGCATGCCCAGGCGTATGGCCATCATGACAAGGGTTATGATGGCCACGACAAGGGCGATCAAATTGACTACTAATTCAGCGCTCATAAGCAGGCCTCCTTTCTCAAGGAAGACATTGCTTCCTCACTTAAAAAAGTGAGAACAACCGCCACCGTTATGGTGACCCTATGCGAGTCTTACCCCGCAAAATCATTCTAGCAGACGCATCTAACCATACCATCACAGAAAGACAATTTCTTGAAAAATATGAATAATTGTTTTTCGGGTAATAGTAATTGAGACATTCTTGTTTGATAATCAAAACATTTACATGGATATATTGCCGTGATTGAACAGAGGCTGGAATCATGATATTATGCGATTAGGAAGGATCACCGATGACGGTTATCCTCAATATTCAACGATTAATGACCGTGACTATTTGGAAGATGGGCGGTCATTTTTCGCGTTTATTGAATCATTGTTGATTTGCATGCCAAGGCGAAAAGCCATTAAGACAAGCGTTATGATGGCCACGACAAGGGCAATCAAATTGACTACTAATTTAGCGCTCATAAGCAGGCCTCCTTTCTCAAGGAAGACATCGCTTCCTCACTTAAAAAAGTGAGAACAACCGCCACCGTTATGGTGATCCTGTGCGGGGTTTACCCCGCAAAATCATTCTAGCAGACGCATCTAACCATACCATCACAGAAACGCAATTTCTTAAAAATATCCAATTATTTCTTTAAAACAAACAGAAATGGCTCTTTTTCACAGACTTTGGTTAAGGAATCTAAAATTAGCCTAAAAAAGCTCTAAAAGTGCTTTTCTTCCTTATCTGATTCGTTGATTCTTAAAATCCTTTATGTTAAAATACCTATGTTTGGCTGGGAGGAACCCTTGAATTCATATTATCAATCATTATTAAATGAAATAAGCAGACAAATAGAAGAAGAAAAATATGCTTTGGCTCTGGAGATGATTCAACAGGAATTATCAATGCCATATATTCCTTTGGATGCAGAAACAGCCTTAAAAGAATATCTGGAAGACTGTAAGAGCCATATGGATACACCGCTGTATTCACCGGATGAAGAAAAGATCTTTTCCCGTATCAATGGTACGGAAGAACAGATGGAAACGGTTGTGACCTATTTAACCGGTTTAAATCTTCGCAGGTATCATACCGAGGTGCAAAAACTTTTGGATTCTGATTTGTTGGGAGAATTTAAAGGAGAACTCATTGAGGCATTAATGGAACAGAGTATTGATGAAACTTACCGCATCAACAAAGACGGTCTTGAGATTACTTTTGTTCCGAGTGCTCTTGTGAAAAAAGAAGAGGATCCAACACTGATCGAGGTTCATGAAATCTTTGATGAGTGGTTTGCATCCGATAATCCTTCCTTCTGCTCTTTCTGTGAACGTCTTCTTGAACAGGAGATGTTAGAAAGAAGACCTTTTGATTTTACTGACGAAGATGCTCTTGGCATCGCAAAGTCAATTGTAAGGCTTGTGATGGAAGCTTTCGGTCAGGAAGATCAATGGAAATTGTTTGAAAAGATAAAAGGATTGGAATATATTACCGATGTTCCTTTAAGTATAGAAAGTAGAGGCAAAGAACATGGAAACTAATTGGACATTACAGGAAAAATCAACCGGAGTATTGGAAGTTGTTGTAGAAGGCGAAGATTGGAAAAAAGCCCAGAAACACGCATTCAATCGTTTAAAGAAAAATGTAAATATCAAAGGCTTCCGTAACGGACGTGTACCGGATGCACTTGTACGCAAACAGATTCCTCAGGCAGCTATTTACGAAACAGCAGTTGACAGCATCGTAAATAAAGTTTTAGCTGATGCAGTGGAAGAATTAGGCTTGGAATTAGTAGACCGTCCAACAGTAGATGTTAAAGAAGTATCTGATGACAAGGTTACTTTAGTTTATAACTTAACAGTATCTCCTGAAGTTACATTAGGTGAATACAAAGGACTTGATGTTAAGAAGGCAGATACTGAAGTAACAGATGAAGATGTAGAAGAAGAAGTAAAACGCATTCAGAACCGTTATGCAGACTGGGTACTTCGTGAAGAAGATGAAGCTGCTCAAAACGGTGACCAGGTTGTGATCGACTTTGTCGGCTTCAAAGACGGCGTTGAATTCGATGGTGGTTCCGGTGAAGATTATCCATTAGAATTAGGTTCTAATACATTTATTCCGGGATTTGAAGAACAGTTAGTCGGCGTTAAGACAGGCGATGTTAAAGATGTAGAAGTTACATTCCCTGAAGACTATGCAGCAGCTGATTTAGCCGGTCAGAAAGCTGTATTCAAGGTAACTGTACACGATATTAAGTACAAAGATTTACCGGAAGCTGATGATGAATTAGTTAAAAAGTTAAACCGTGAAGGTGTTGAAACTTTAGAAAAGTTCAAAGAAGTAACAAGAGAAGAATTAAAAGAATCTAAAGAAAGAAATGCTGAACAGCAGTTCACAAACGAACTGGTTGAAAAGGCAAGAGATAACGCTACTGTAGAAATTCCGGATGTAATGGTAAATTCACAGGTTGACCGTCAGTTCCAGGACTTTGCACAGCAGATGCAGTCTCAGGGCTTCTCTGTAACACAGTATTTAGAAGCAGTAGGACAGAGTGCCCAACAGTTACGTGACAGCATGAGAGAAGATGCTGCAAACCGTGTTAAGGCATCTCTTGTATTAGAAGCAATTGCCAAAGCAGAAGGTTTAGAAGTAACTGCTGAAGACATCGATGCAGAATTCAAGCGTATGGCTGATTTATATCAGATGGAAATTGACCAGATCAAAAAATACATCCGTGAAGATGACATCCGTTATGATTTAACTCAGCAGAAGGCAATTGATTTGCTTAAGACAACTGCACAGGAGTAAAATATAAATAGACTTAAAAAAGGCGCCAGGCGTCTTTTTTAGAATCTACAAAGGAGGTATTTATGAGTCAAACTTATCCTTTAATTTGTACCAGAGGTGTTATCCTTTTCCCGGATCAGGAAATTGTGATTGATGTAGGAAGGGAACCATCACTACGCGCAATTGAAAATGCGCAGGATAACTATGAAGACAAAATATGTCTTTTCTCGCAAATCGATATTAAAACTGAAAATCCTACGTTAAAAGATATATATTCTGTCGGATCTTTATGTGAGATTCGTCATGTGCGTCGTTTTGATAACTTTTTACGCGTTAAGTTTAAGGGAATTTCCCGTGTCAAAATGAATCAATGGATCAATGGAAGCCTGAGTGATATGGCTGATGTTGAAATGCTTCACAGCATCCGCCAAAATGAAATGGAAGAAGTTGCTCTGGTTCGAATGATTGCGGAAGCTTTTGAAAGAATGGCTAGTTCCGATCACTTCTTATCTAAAGATCTTGTATTAGAGCTTTCAAAAGGAATTGGTGCCGATCAGCTTTCAGACAAGGCAATTCAGGTATTCCCGATTTCCACTGAGCGTAAGCAGAGATACTTAGAGACATTAGGAATTAACGACCGCTTAGAGATGTTACTTGCGGACATGGAAAAAGAAAAGAAAATGTCCGAAGTTGAAAAGAAAATCAACGATACTGTCAAGGAACGAATTGATCAGGGACAGAAAGATTATTACCTGCGTGAAAAGATGCATGCGATCAAGGAAGAGCTGGGTGATATCTCTTCTCAGGATCAGGATGTTGAAAATATCCGCAGACGTTTAAATGATAACCCATATCCGGAAGCAATTAAAAAGAAGGTATTGGAAGAGTTGTCCCGTTATGAAATGCTGCCTATGGCAAGCGGTGAAACGGGTATAATTAAAAATTATATTGACTGGTTGATGGATCTTCCTTGGTGGCAGGAAACTGTTGATAACGAAGATCTAAATTCTGCACAGCAGATTCTGGATGAAGATCACTATGGCCTCGAAAAGGTCAAAGAACGCATCATGGAATATCTGGCCGTTAAGCAGATGACCAATTCTTTAAAGGCACCGATTTTATGTTTAGTAGGTCCTCCGGGAGTTGGTAAAACCAGCTTAGCCCGCTCTGTTGCCCGTGCATTGAATCGTAACTTTGTGAAGATGTCTCTGGGTGGTGTGCGTGATGAAGCCGAGATTCGCGGTCACCGTCGTACCTATTTAGGTGCTTTACCGGGTCGCATCATTCAGGGAATGAAAAAGGCTGGGGTAGTCAATCCGGTATTCTTGATTGATGAAATCGATAAGATGGCATCCGATTATAAGGGTGATCCATCCAGCGCTATGTTGGAAGTACTGGATCCGGAACAGAACAGTTTCTTCTCGGATCACTTTATCGAAGAATCTTATGATTTATCTAAGGTATTGTTTATCGCAACTGCAAACTATCTGGATAATATTCCGCCGGCATTAAGAGACCGTCTGGAAATCATCCAGTTATCCAGCTATACCGATATTGAAAAGATCAATATTGCCAAGAAGCACCTGCTTCCAAAACAGTTGAAGGAAAATGGTTTAAAGCCTTCTCAGTTGAAGATCAGCGACAATATGATGTTGTATCTGGTTCGCTACTATACAAGAGAAGCCGGTGTCCGCCAGTTAGAAAGAACGATTGCGACTCTTTGTCGTAAGACCGTTCTTGCGATTTTAAAGGACAACAAACAGTCCATTAACTTAACTAAGAAGATTGTCAAGGAATGGCTGGGTCATGAAAAAGTGGACTATGGCAAGAAGGAAAAGAAAGACCAGGTTGGAACTGTTACCGGTTTGGCATATACCAGCTTTGGCGGGGATATCCTGCAGATTGAAGTGAACAAATTTGAAGGTAAGGGTCGTTTGATCTTAACCGGAAAATTAGGTGATGTCATGAAGGAAAGTGCATCCATTGCACTTGACTATATCCGTGCTCATGCCAAGGAATATCATATTGATCCAAAGGAATTTGAAACAATGGATGTGCATATCCATGTTCCGGAAGGTGCTGTTCCTAAAGATGGACCAAGTGCCGGTGTTACTATGACTACAGCTCTGGTGTCATGTTTTGCGGATATTCCGGTTAAGGCTAATTTGGCAATGACAGGTGAAGTTACCTTACGTGGTAATGTGCTTCCAATCGGGGGATTAAAAGAGAAATCTTTAGCTGCTCATCGCTCTGGTATTGAGACTATCATTATTCCAAAGGAAAATGTAAAAGACTTGGATGATATTCCGCAGGAAGTAAAGGATTCGATTACCTTTATTCCGGTAACCAGCGTTAAACAGGTATTATCCAACGCTTTGGTGCAGTAATATGCAAAGTGAATTTGTGATTTCGGCAGCCGGTAAAGATCAATGGCCGGATACAAGCTATCCGGAAATTGTGGTTGTCGGACGCTCTAATGTCGGCAAAAGCAGCTTTATCAATGCCTTGACCGGAAAGAAGAAGTTAGCTTATGTGGGAAGCACTCCCGGTAAGACAAGACTGATCAACTTCTTTTTGATCGATGGCTCCTGGATGCTGGTAGACGTGCCGGGTTATGGCTATGCCAAGATGAGTAAGGAAATGCTCTTAAAGATGGGAAAGATGATGGAAGATTATTTTTCCGAGAGGGAGCAGATCCGCTGTGTAGTCCAGTTAGTGGATGCCAGACACGGCCCAACAGGGGATGATCTGGATATGATAGAATATATTCAGTCATTAGGCATCGAAATCTTAATTGTTGCCACAAAAATAGATAAGGTTCCAAAGACCAAGCGAATCCGTGCTTTAAAGGATATTTCCAATAAGCTGCATCTGCCGCTTAAAAATATCTACGGTATCAGCAGTACGGAAAAAATTGGTTTTGATGAAGTACTGGAACAGTTACAGGCTCGAGTTTAATCGAGTCTTTTTCTTTTGAGAATATTGTAAATGAAGTGGTTCTGAAATAGAAAGAAACGATTGATTTGATAGAAAAAACAGAAGATATTTCATCAAGTAAAGCTAAAACGTTTTATTCTGTTGAAGAGTTATTGGAAGACTTGGATGCAGGCTGAAAAGAATCAGCCCAGATGATACTTGGGCTTTTTTAATCCCTTCAAGAATTAATAAAGTATTATTTCGACCAATGATTATAAAATATCGTATATGAAAATATAGGAGTTCACAGGACTTCTTATATTACATCTAAATATGTGTTGACACATCTTTGCGCTTAATGGGATTACCTTAAGAAATGCCTTTAATTGTATGATGATTCCCAGAAAGGACAATGTTTTAAGGGAAAATGAAAATAGTAAATGAGCTGATTTATTGAATCAAGAGATATATCAGTATGAAATAACAAATAAGAAAATAGTATTTCTTATTTGTTAAGATGGGAGATGGAAATTATGAAACAAATTGAGCAGGTATATAACTATTTGTTAGAAAACTATAAAGTAAATGAACCTATTTTTCTATCTGAAATATTTATACCGATTATGAAGTCAGTTTCAATTCGACAGCAAATTATAAGATTAATAGAAGATGGAAGATTAAAACGATTTGATACCGGTATTTATTATCTCCCCGGGCAGTCAATGTTTAGCTTCGGCTCTATGTTGTCACTGGATGAAGTAATACAAAAAAATATCTTTTGGAGAATAATAAATGCTGCGGTTATATCAGTGGTATGCTGTTTGCTAATCAGTTAGGTATTACAACACAGGTTCCCATGGTATATGAAGTATATACTAATAAGGCGACAACCGATTATAGAAATACTACTATCGGTGGTGTACGTGTGATAGTCTGGCGTCCTTATGTCAAAGTGAGTGATGAAAATATGAAAATATTACAGTTCTTAGATTTAATGAAAGAAGTCAAAGATATTTCAGAAATCACAGGTAAAGAACTGACAAATCGACTCACAAAGTATCTAAAGGTAAACGAACTGGATTTTAAAGCATTAGATGTTTATCTTCCTTTTTATCCAGATCGTATTTATAGAAATTTGTATGAGGTAGGATTATTGAATGGTGTGGTTACATAAAAATTGAAAAGAAAATATCAAAACAGGAGATTCGAGAATGTAGTGCCACAGTTAACTATTTCTCCTAAAAAAAAAGTTGGGCAATTTTACTCGACTAATAGTTAAGACCAGCCAATTACAAAGGGCTTTAAATCAAGGGTATATTCAATATATAACCTATATATGTTATATCAATGTTATTTGATTCGATACCAAATGTATTATAAAATATGGTTGTAAAGAAGGGTATTATGCCTGTCAGTTTGAAGAAGGGAGACATGAACATGGCTACATGTAGTATTACAGATGGAATTATTTTTAATAATCCGGAATTTGTTGACGCATATATAGACTATTATCGGAACTAGCCTCACTTCAAATTATTCGACCAAAGAGTGAGTGAAAAAGATATCTTCAACTTGCGAAGTTTTCTAAAATAATTGATCAATAAACATTTCTATAATTCCGATTCTTCCATAACAATTTCCGTTTCGATTTATCTAATCAAAGAATTCGATTTAATTCTCCAAAATATTATTTCTAATTCAATGCAAATGCAAATGAATCATATAACCTTTATACGCTTGTAATTGATGGGTTAATATAATCGGTTTTACAAAGAAGTTCCCCTCTTCTTAGTGAGTGTAAAGAATGGGATGAATTTGTGCTAAAAATATAGAGAATACATCACGTAATAATCTTGTTCTGGATAATAATCATTCAGCATTCGCATCGTATTATCATCTGGTTCTTTTCCTGAAATATCTAGCAACGTTTGTGATTATGCCAAGAGTATATTGGCAAGAAATTTTCCTTCTAAAAAAATATAAATTTTTTGGGCTTTTGAAGAAAATTTACGTATATGAATATTAAGAAGGCGTATTTCTGCAACCAAAGCTTCTGCTTGTTGACATGCCTAGGGGATCCGATAAGCTCGAGTTATTTGGAAACGCCGGTGTTCTTAATCGAGAACTAAGCATTGGTGGTGGGAGAATATCTTGTGTTGTGAAATAACTATGTAATGAAGGTAAATATGCCTGTCAGTTTGAAGAAGGGAGGAATGGACATGGCTACATGCAGTATTACAGATCGCATCGTTATTAATAATCCGGAATTTGTAGACGCATATATAGATGCGATGGAGGCTCGTGCCAATGCACCATTTAAGCCTAGAACTGAAGATCAAAAGTCCGCTTGTATTACGGATCCTGAAGAGATTCGGCGGATCATTGAATTATGCTTGGCAAATACAGGCGATAAATATTTTGGATAGTATCGACGAAAATGGGCTGGAAAAGACAAGGGCAGCTCTGGCTAAATTTTCTACAAAACGATCAAATAGAGAGAATTCTCTTAATAAAGATATCGAAGTTTTCTTAAAGAATAATGCAATTCAATTCGCAAAAGAAAAAAAGTCCATCACTTATTTAGTCTTTAATATGAAAGATGGTGTTCTACTGGGCTATTTCACATTGGCGCACAAAACGATTGAAGTTCCTGAATCCGTTAAAAAAAAAAAAAAAAAGAAGCGTATAGAGCGCTATGCTCGATTCAATGAAACGTTGAATGCATATC
>CACYBS010000403.1 GCA_902772725.1 Erysipelothrix rhusiopathiae | reverse complement strand
GGCTGATACCACTCTCTGATACCATTTTGCTACCATGCAGGTTATAAACGGTGTAGATATGAGTGAAAACCATGTATTTTGGCGCAAAATATAACCTGAAAAGTAAATTAAAATCCTTACGTATAATAATTGATAACCGAGTGGGAATAGCCTTTTGTGAACTGTGGTGTATGAAATAAACTGCAGTATAACATATTCATTCATATCTACCAATTATATGTACTTCATGTGTCTGATACCATTTTGATGCCAAAAATGGTATCAGATTTTTTAATGCGGTAACATATCGATTTATCACCCACTTTATCACCCACTTTTGTTATAATACAGGTGGGTGATAAAAATGGAATTACTTGAGAAAATAAATGAACTGAGGCTTTATGAATATGAAAGGGAATGGTTTGAATTTAAGGAAAACTGGTTTAATCTCGATGAGCTTGGTCAGTATATTTCGGCTCTTTCAAATTCTGCAGCATCATATGGGCAAAAGAATGGATATTTTATCTGGGGCATCCATGATCGGACCCATGAAATAACCGGAACCGATTTCAACCCGGATATGGAACAGAAAAATGAACCAATAAAGCATTATCTAGCTCGGAAACTTTCACCGGATCTTGGATTTGAATTTCACCAGAAAGTAATAGACTCAAAGCGTGTAGTGGTATTAGTCATTCCCGCTGCAAAGAATATTCCAACATCTTTTGATGGTATCAGATATATAAGAATTGGATCGAGCAAGGAAAAAATCAGCAAGTATCCGGAAAGAGAAAAAGCGTTATTTAATGTGCTCCAATATGGTATTCCTACAATAGAGAATACCCCTTCGAAATATCAAGATCTACAATTTAAACAGCTGATTGGATTCTATGCATCAAGGGGATTAGAACTGAATCAGGACAAATATAAAGAGAATCTCGGATTCTATACAGAGGACGGGCAATATAATCTGCTTGCACAACTGTTATCTGACAATTCTCGTTTTCCTATTAGAGTATCTATATTCTCCGGCAAGTCAAAAGCAGACAATATGTACTCTGTCAGGGAGTTTGGCTATAGATGTCTGCTCATTTCACTGGATGATGTTTTAAGGTATGGTGATGTCTTAAATATAATTCAATCAGATGAGGTAAACAGAATTGTTGAGAGAAAAGAAGTTCCATTATTTGAGAATATTGCTTTCAGAGAAGCAATCATCAATGCGTTTCTTCATAATAGATGGGTTGATGGGAATGAACCTATGATTACAGTGTATTCTGACAGAATTGAAATTCTTTCCAGAGGTTCTTTACCACCGAATCAAACACTTGAAGGCTTTTTTGCTGGCGAATCTATTCCTGTCAATGAGAAACTTTCGGAGATTTTTTTACAACTCCATTTAAGTGAAAAAACAGGAAGAGGAGTTCCTAGAATTGTGGATAAATACGGAAAAGGTGCTTTTGAGTTCAGGCAGAACACAATTGTTGTAAACATTCCATTTAACTGGATTAATGTTATGGGTGATAAAATGGGTGATAAAGTGGGTGATAAAGTGGGTGATAAAGTGGGTGATAAGAAAGGTGTTGCTTTTACTGTTGCAGAAGAAAAAATCATTTCATTTATGAGAGATAATCCTAACATCACAAAGCCGGAACTGGTTAAACTTGTTGGGCTTGGTAAGACATCGATTGATAAGTATATTGCGTCATTGAAGAAAAAAGGCGCATTGGAAAGAGTAGGTTCAAATAAGAAAGGCTATTGGAAAGTAATGATTTAAAGAATAACTTGCAAATCTGTTACTGCAGCGAAAGCACTCTCTGATACCATTTTGCTACCATGCAAATTATAAACGTGGTAGATATGAGTGAAAACCATGTATTTTGGCGCAAAATATAACCTGAAAAGTAAATTAAAATCTTTACGTATAATAATTGATAATCGAGTGGGAATAGTTCTCAAAAACGAAAATCTCCTTTATATAAAGGACTTTTAATCCTTTTTTGACTTCCGTTCAAAGGACATGACAAAGACATATCAAGAGAATTGTCATATAATGGAAACATCAATATTGAATAATTGAGTTCATACAAGGAGGTATTATGGAAAAAATCGCTAGTTTTCAAGTGAATCATCTGGTTTTGGAACCGGGAATATATGTTTCAAGAAAAGACTATGTGAACGGGGAAGTTCTCACAACATTTGATGTACGCATGACTGCGCCGAATAAAGAGCCTGTGATGAATACTGCAGAAGTCCATACGCTGGAGCATCTCGGTGCAACTTTTCTCAGAAATGATGATGAGTATAAAAGCAAAGTGATATATTGGGGACCGATGGGATGCCGTACAGGATTTTATTTGATTCTTGCCGGAGAATTGGAGTCGAAAGATATTATTGATCTTATGAAGCGCTTATATCAGTTTATGGCTGATTTTGAAGGTGAAATACCGGGAGCCAGTCCGAGAGACTGCGGTAATTATCTGGATCAGAATCTTCCTATGGCAAAGCTTCTGTCATCCCGTTTTTTAACCAACACCCTGGAAAACATTGATTATGCTCATATGCATTACAGTGAATGATTAATTCGGATCCTGATTGTGTTCAGGGTCTTTTTATTTATGTTTGTTCAAAACGTATCATTAATCACAAGAAAAGGCTGTTAAAAATGCTCTCTTTAACAGGAGCCCAATAAATTGAAATAATCACTCTCGCTTACTTCCTTGTCATGTATAATGACGAAGACGGAAATGAGAAATTGGCTTACCTTGATTTCCGTAATGGAGTGCTGGACGAAATCTATTTGTTTACAGATACAGGATATCGTAGTTTTCTTGCGAAGGATTTGGTTGGCGAGCTGACCGTAACCCCTGCTGTGCGCATTGATTATTTCATGGGAGCTCTGGCTAATGTTCCTATCAGCATGACCAGCTTTACAATCACACCTGACAATGTAGGCCAGATTCGCTTTGCGTATACAGATATCAGTAATATCCTGGATATCGCAGATACGGATGGTGATGGTAACGAGCTTACCAGACAAACATTTGTGACCGATATTTATGGATATCAGATTGAGATTACGGATTTAATGTTCGAGCCAGTTTCTATTACGGATACAGAAATCTCCGGAGTTGAAGACAAAGATTATACGGGTAATGAAGTTACACAGGATCTTGTCATCATGGATGGGGATACGATTCTGACAGAAGGACAGGATTATGAAGTGTCCTATGAAAACAATGTTGAAGCCGGAATCGCTACTATTATCATTACCGGTAAAGGCAAATACATCGACAGTGTTATCTTGACCTTTAAGATCATTAAAAATGAATCTCCAATCAGCGTTGAACCGGAAGTAATCTATAGCGGTAATGCCGTCAATTATACAAAGACGGTAAATACCGGTGTTGAAATGGATGTATTCCATTGGATTACATTGATGGCAGGTGCAGCAGTCACTGCACTCACATCCAGCTTCTCGTTCAAAAGAAAAAAGCACTAATTCTTAAAATGAATTTAATCATGAAGTGTTGCTTAAGGGCAGCACTTTTTATATTAAGTACACAATTAACATTTTTGAAACAAAACAGAATCATTTGAGCAACAAATCCTTCGTATTCTTTAACCGTACCAACAAAGAGAAAAAGGTAAAGAAAAATGGAGGAAATAAAGATGAATAACGAAAAAATGTATTTAGTTACAGGTGCTGCAGGATTTTTAGGAGGAACAGTATGCAGACAATTGATTGAAAGAGGCGATAAGGTTCGCGCATTTGTATTGCCGAGTGATCCGGCCATGAAATATGTACCAAAGGAAGCAGAAATTGTGGAAGGAGATCTTACCAATATGGAATCATTGGAAAAACTATTCGATGTACCGAAGCAGAAAGAAGTGATTGTTCTACATATCGCAAGTATTGTAACCGTAAATCCAGATTATAATCCAAAGGTCATGGAAGTCAATGTTACAGGAACAAAGAATATTATTGATCTCTGTGAGAAAAAGAATGTTTCAAAATTAGTATACTGCAGCAGTACCGGTGCAATACCGGAACTTCCGGCAGGTGAGGCCATCAAAGAAGTGAATCACTTTGATGATATGTCCGTTCGAGGATGTTACAGTCAATCCAAGGCACTGGCAACCCAGGCTGTATTGGACGCAGTGAAATATCAGGGATTGAATGCCTGTGTCGTTCATCCAAGTGGCATCATGGGTCCCGAAGACTGGGCAATCGGTGAAACAACAAGTACCCTCATCCGAATTATAAATGGAGAAATGCCGATGGGCATTGATGGTTCGTTTAATCTCTGTGATGTTAGAGATCTTGCCACAGGACTCATTTTAGCAGCCGATAAAGGAAGAAGTGGGGAATGCTATATTCTAGGTAATGAGGAAGTATCGTTTAAAGAGTTTTCAAAACTTGTTTGTATGGAAAGTGGATGTAAGAAAATTGGAATGTTCCTGCCATTGTGGGTTGCTAATTTGTTGGCATCTATTATGGAAAAACAGGCAAAACGTTCCGGTAAGAAACCGTTGATGACTTCCTTTTCCGTATATAACCTTGCCCGTAATAATAACTACAGCTCTGACAAGGCAAAAAATGAGCTTGGGTATACGACAAGATCTTATTGTGAGACAATTCATGATGAGGTGCAATGGTTAAAGAAGATGAATTTGATTTCTTCGGATGATAAGTCTATCAAAGAGCTTAATGCCGCATACGCAAATTAAAGCTAATAAATCCTTTCGAATAAACCGGTGTATTCCATTGGATCACATTGATGGCAGGTGCAGCCGTTACTGCACTCACATCAAGCTTTTCATTCAGAAGAAAAAACTAGGATTTTGAAATTGAATTGAACCATGAAGTGCTGCTTAAGACAGCACTTTTTGTATTGGATTAATACTTATGAAACATATTAAACAAAGATTCTTCAAAGCTATTTGTTGATGATAGTCCGGTAGATGTTATAATTAATATACTTAGGGGGGTTTTCATGCAGGATAATGTGATTTATATTTATTATTTGTTCATTCCGATAGCTTTGATTATTGCAATCATTTGTGTGTCAGCTTACTACAGATTTAAGAAAGAAGAATCAATCGTTTCCGAAATATACAGCCGATTTGTGAAAACCTGGGAAATAGGTAAAGAAGAACCCAAAGGGAAAGAAGAGCCTTTCGACCATATGTTTTTAAGACTGTTTAAACAGGAATATAAGTATGAGCAGTATCAGATTTCGAAGAATAAAAGCAAATATCTTTTGTTTAAAGCTTTAGTGTTGGTTGTGATAGCTGCTATTCCATTCTTGATGTTGTTTCTAATCACAAAAAAGGATTTTATTTTAGGTAAAAATGAATGGAATGATATTTATTTATACATTATCATAGCTATTCCTGTTATATTTGCGTATCTGTTGAATAGGTATGTTATTGTCAGACACTATCGTGAAACGTGGGCGCAAAATATAAAGGTTAAACGATATATGGAATGGCGAATGATGATGTTTGTTAAAGATTATGAAATGAAAAAATCCAGAATGAATCCAGATGAGACAGCTGCATTACTTGTATCTTTAAAAGACAGTTTTATTAACGATATGTTTGAATACTGGAGAACAAGTACGACAGAGTATTCTGAAGCTGTCTTATCAAAGGATGAAAATATATTCCAGGAAATCGGAAAGATGTTAAAAAGTAAATAGTTAAATTCAGAATTGAAAAAAGTCGTCAAATGTAGGAATCTACAACTTGACGACTTTTATTCATGAATAATCATTAATGATAGAAAACTAGTTTTCTTCAAAGAAGTGTTCACCCTTACGAAGTGGAAACATCTTGATTTTGTTTCCATCAAGGTTTTCCTTGTGCATATCGACAACGGTTATTTGATGGTTTTCATACGTATTATAGTAATACAAACCTTTATCTAGGTTACCACAGGATGTATAGATTGTAATTTCATATTTATCTTCACCTAAATGAACACAGCCTCTTTGCTGGTCAACAGAAGAGAGAATATGGAAGAATTGGCTTACACTTTCCTTTTCTGATTCACCGGATATTGAATTCATTCTTGTAAATGCGACCTTGGCAAATCTTGAAGCAGAAGATAAATCACCTGGCAGTCCTATTGCGCCCATCCCTCGGCTATATTGATTGAACTGTACATTTTTCGCAAAGGTAGCCTTCGGAGTTTCTGTTGACAAAGCCATATAGTTATTCAACCAAAAGAGTTGAATATCAAATGTTGGGTTGTTTGTCATAACTCCAACCGGATTATCATATACATGAAGACCTGTTTTTGTCTGTTCCACCACAATGGCAGATTCTTTGTCAGCAATCATCCAATGAAGCGGAGATAGAGGAAGTAATTCACTAAAGTTTTCATTGATAAGATTAATTCTGCTTAAAAGAGCTTTTGCTTCTTTTACAGTTGCGCATTGGCCTAAGATCCATGGAATAAACTCAAATGGTGTGACATTATCTTCATTTTCCTTTATTTCGTTGTAGTAGGCATTATCGGGGAAATTCAATCCTGCCATTCCCAGTCCTGCTTCATTGATCGCATCATAAAACAGTGGGTATTGGTCAACTACATATGCCATGCCAATAAGTGCGTAATGCGTATTTAAATGATTAACATGTCTGAATTCAAATGCATAATTTCTTGGCACAATAGTAACTGTTTCATGGTAGGAATACTCTAAGTCTAAGTTTCTGCCAAAATAATGATTTTTTGAATAATACGTTGCCGCTGTACACATTTTGTTTCCTCCTATAATTGTTAATAAGTAAATAAGATAAGTTAAATTAAATATATTTGACATAATTGTTAAATACAAGTTTATTTTTTATTAAGCAATCAACCGACATCGATTTTGGTACTCTTCCTTTACGATAAAACCCAGCTTTGATTATGATTCCACTTCTCTAAAATGTTATACTCATTATTGAGGAAAGAATATGGAAAAAGAAAGTGAATGCAGAGCATGGGCGCTGAAAGAGGCCTTTTAACAGAATACCATGATCATGAATGGTGTAAAATTACGCATGATGATCAAACTATTTTTGAATTGTTGTGTTTAGAAGGGCAGGGTGTTGGCTTATCATGGCGAACGATTATCAATAAACGTAAAGCATATAGAGAAGCTTTCTATGATTTTGATATTGAAACCTGTGCAGAATTATCCGATGACTATTTAAACAGTTTACTCAATAATACTGATTTGATTCGAAATAAAAATAAGATCTACAGTATCCGTACCAATGCGATTATCGCAAAAAAGATCATAGAACAATATGGGAGTCTGGATAAATTTGTATGGTCATATACGGATGGTAAACAGATAGTCAATCATTGGAAGACCAGTAATCAAATACCTGCACAAACAGATATTTCAAAAGCCATGAGCAAAGATTTCAAAAAACTGGGAATGTCGTTTGTCGGCCCGGTTATCACATATTCTTTTATGCAGGCTATCGGCATGGTTAACGACCATCTGATTGACTGTAAATACAGATGAGGAGATTTAACATATGATCAAAATTTACGGATTACCATCCTGTCCTTATTGCGATTATATTTATGAACAGATTAAGGGGCGGGAAGATGAATTTGAATACATTAATATCGGCGACCATATTCGAAATATGAGCGCTTTTATGAAGCTGAGGGACAACAGTCCTGTCTTTGATCATTCAAAGGAAATCGGTGATGTCGGAATACCGGCATTTGTATTAGAAGATGGCACGATTACTCTTAAACCGGAAGATGTCGGTCTTGTGGAATATGGCTCTTAAAAAAGTGAATCATGAATAAATGCTTCCCATAGATGGAGGCTTTTTTAGTCGTTTCTATCTCTTATGAAAAAACTCGAAAATTAATTTGTGGTTTATAAGAATAATTAATAATTTAACCCTAAAATTCGAATTGTACCCTCGGAATTTGTTGTTTTAAAATGCAGATAAGAAAACATATGGACGAAAGGGTCAATTATGGAATACATACAATTAGGCAATACAGGTTTAGAAGTATCCAGAATTTGTTTAGGATGTATGAGCTTTGGCGAACATGAAGGATCATGGAAACTGGGTTATGAAGATTCTGAAAAAATCATATATTATGCGATTGAACAGGGAATTAATTTCTTTGATACGGCAAATGTTTATTCTAATGGAAAAAGTGAAGAGTATCTTGGAAAAGCGTTACAAAGTGCATTCAAAAAGGGATTAATTACTCGAGATGAGCTTGTTGTTGCAACAAAAGTTGGCTTACCAATGTCAAGAAAGCCGAATAAGCAGAGAGTATCCAGAAAACATATAATGCAGGAACTTGATGTCAGTCTTGAAAGACTACAGCTTGATTATGTAGATGTTTACTTAATTCATCATGTATATCCGGATACTAATCTAGAAGAGATGATGGAAGCTTTAAATGATTGTGTGAGAAGCGGTAAGGTTCACTATATCGGTGTATCTCATATTGATGCATGGCAGATGCAAAAGTGTCAATATATCGCAAAAGAACATGGGTGGACACCACTTAAGGTTTTCCAGACTGAATACAATCTAATTGCGCGGGATGCTGAGTTTGAACATATTCCTGTCTGTCTGGACTGGGGAATGGGATTTACACCAAACTCACCATATGCCAGCGGTCGTTTAGTTAGAACTACAGCTACTTCAAGATTGCAATATGATGGAACTAGACATGTCAATTCAAGAACAGATTCATATGATCAAAAAGTAATTCAAACAATTGCTAAGATTGCTTCTCAGAAAGGTGTATCCAATGCAGAGATTGTATTGGCATGGGATTTCTCAAAAAAATTTATGACATCACCAATAATTGGTGCAACCAAAACAAAATATATTGACCAAGCTGTAAAATCTCTTGAATTAACATTAACCGAAGACGAGATTCATAAATTAGAGGAGTATTGTACTCCTCATAGAGAATACAAATAAAACGCCAGCCAGTATCGGTTGGCGTTTTGTCATTATTTAGAACACAGATATTTGTTGATTAAGTATACCGGTGTGCAGCTCCATGCATGACAATAGCTGTTCACAATCGGTGATCCATATGGAGAATAATCCGGTTTTTCAGGATCAAATGCTTCCCAGAAGGTATCGGCACCTAAGGAAATCATTTTACCCCAGTACTGTTTCATTAATGATGTAGCTTCATCATAAAGATTCGCTTCAAATAATGCTTCTACAATGTGATGATACATATACGGAGTTGCGATATTTGTGACAGGGAAGAGGTTTTAATGGTGCTTTCCATAATTTGTTAAACCAAGTCCAGCCTGCCATACGGGGATGGTAGCAGACAATCCAATAATAATTCCGGAATCCAGCATGGAACCAATTCCAGCTGCAGTAACAAGTGACATATATTTGCCGGTCAGTGAAATCAGCACTAAGCTGGGCTTCGAAAATCCGGAATCCTTTATTCGCGTATTTAAAAAGGAAATGAATATTACTCCTGCCAAATATCGTAAAACTTCAAATGTAATCTGATACTGTTCATCAGTATCTTTTTTTAATTAACATTTCTGAAACGGAATTGAAGCATCCTTGAAAAAAAGAAAAAGTATTCTTTAACCGTAATCAGAAAGAGGGTAAAGAAAATGACATTATTAGATTATTTATTGGAAAATCAGATTATCGAAAAAATCTATGAAGAAGAAATGAAAAAACAGAAGAAGGAAACAGAAGATGAGTAAAATTATTGGAAGATGTTATGAAGGAATGGCAAGCGCAAGACACAATATCTCAAATGGATTGGATAATTCCAAAAAGGATGGCAAGGCTTTAGATCTTGAAAAACAGGTGAAAAAGTTAACGGTAGAAATGGGGGTTAAACAGTTGAATAACAGTAAGTCGCATCGATACACAGTATGTCCGCATTGTGGTGCTAAGGTAATGGCAGGCATGAAGTATTGTGGAAACTGTGGCAAGGAATTAAAGAAGGAAGGAGAATAATTGATGGGAAAATTAATTGTGGGAGCTGTTGTAGTGGCAGCAGGGGCAGTCGGATATTTCTTCATTAAGAAAAGAAAGTAAGTTTGAAGCGTCATAAGACGCTTTTTTACATTTCTGAAACAATATTTTGATAAACTGAGGATGAGGTGATATACATGTTTCGCATTTTAGTTGTAGATGATGATAAAAAGTTAAATAAAAGTATCTGTTTATTCTTAAATAAAAATGGCTATGAAGCCGTAGAAAGCTTAAATGGGGATGATGCGATTGATAAGTTGTTTGACTCTCATTTTGACTTAATCATCAGTGATATCATGATGCCGGAATTAGATGGCTTTGAATTCTCGGAATCGGTTAGAAGAGAAGATCAGAATATTCCGATTCTATTTATTACAGCTCGAGATGATTTTGCCGCTAAACAGAAAGGCTTTTCCATCGGTATTGATGACTACATGACAAAGCCGATTGACTTAGAGGAATTGCTGTTAAGGGTTCAGGCACTTTTAAGACGCGCTAAAATCAATACTTCCAGGGAAATTGTCATAGACAACTTTAAGATGAATGCAGATGAAAGAACCGTATACGTAGATGATGAAGAAATCTCTTTTTCCGCAAGAGAATTTGATATTCTTTTTAAGCTTTTATCGTATCCGAAAAAGACATTCAGCCGTACCCAGTTAATGAATGAATTCTGGGACAGTGCATCCGATGCCGGAACAAGAACGGTGGATGTGTATATGACACGAATTCGCAATAAAACATCTGATTGTACCGGATTTGAAATTAAGACGGTCCATGGACTTGGATATAAAGCGGTGATCTTATAATGAAATGGAAAAAAGATAAACGTTTAAAAAACAGTCTTCTATCGTGGTCGGACTATTTTGGCTTTTTCTTTTTAATTGCCGGGTCCATTACAGCCTGCTTCTTTCTTTTCTTTCGGTTTGCCAATTATACTGATTTAGATATTGATCTCAGTGTAATTGTTACATTTGGGAATGTCCTGTTCATTACTTTTTTAAGTACCTTCATTTATGGAATCTGGCGGCATTTTAATATTTCTATTCCGGTAAGCCGTATTTTGGAAGGAACAGACAGGATAAAAGAAGGCGAACTGGGAGTAGAGATTCAAAGAGTTCATAAAAATGAGCAGAGATCAAATGAATTCGATATCATTATAGATAACCTTAATACGATGTCAAAAGATCTTCAGGGAATTGAAACCTTACGAACGGATTTTATTTCGAATGTTTCTCATGAATTAAAAGCACCTCTCGCAACAATTCAAAATTATTCTACACTTCTTCAAAGCGATGACTTAACAAGTGCGGAAAGACAGGAATATGCCAGAAATATTATTGATTCATCGAAACATCTCTCTGAGTTAATCACAAACATTTTGAAGTTAAATAAACTCGAAAATCAGGAAATATTCCCGGAGAAAAATAAATATGATGTCAGCGAACAGCTGGTACAATGCATTCTTTCTTTTGAAAATATCTGGGAATCAAAAAATATCGATTTAAGAACCGACATAGAGGAGAATATCTTAATCGAAGCGGATGAAGAATTAATGTCCATTGTTTGGAATAATCTATTATCCAATGCTGCTAAATTTACGCCGGATGAAGGTATTGTATGGGTTTCCATTAAAAGAGAATCCAATGAAGTAAAGGTAATAGTTGAAGACAGTGGAATTGGAATGGATGAAGATACTGTTCAACACATCTTTGAAAAGTTCTATCAGGGTGATACTTCGCATTCGGTTAAAGGAAATGGACTTGGTTTAGCTCTGGCAAAGAGGATTCTGGATATAGAAAATATGGACATCAAAGTACAGTCCGTTCCGGGACAGGGAAGCCGCTTTACAGTAATATGTCCCTCAATCAATTAAAAAAGTTTCTTATTAACAATTCTGAAACATTTTTGAAAAAATTGTGAAATATCCTTTGGATAAGATGTAGTCACAAACAAGGAGGTAACAACAAATGGCAAAGTCAAAATTAGCGAAAATGAATAAGGAAATTGAAGAAAAGGTAGTGGGTACTTATAAATCAATCGAAAATGGAGTGGTATCCGGATTTGCAAACATGACAGATACAGTTGTGAATGGATATACAAAAATTGAAGATACTTTTGTGGATCAATTCTTAACAAAAGATGGGGAATCTGTTGAAGATGCTAAGAAAAGATTAAAAAATGAATAATTAAAACAGCTCTAAACCAAAGGGGATTAAACTGGTCCCAAAGTCAAGGACAAAATGTTGACAGTTGATCAGAAAGATAACCGGCAGACTGCAGGAATAAACCAGTCTGCCGG
>CACYBS010000402.1 GCA_902772725.1 Erysipelothrix rhusiopathiae | reverse complement strand
GTGATGGATTATAGCGGATATAAGGAAACCAGAACTAGGCTGATACTTGGCCCGACATATGCGCCATTGAGAGATGAGTTTAAGGATATAGCCAAGCATGAAATTGATGATGTCAAGGATGTAATGATTTCCGCAGGAGGAGCAGATCCGGAGGGAATCACAGAAAAAATGATAGAAAGTGTCTGTGATGAATTACCGGAAGTATCGTTCCATTTTATAGTAGGAGAACTGAATCCACGGCTTGAAAAGATCAGAACTTTAGCCAATGAGCATAGTAATGTCATCCTTCACATCAACGAGAAGAACATGTCAGCACTAATGAAATCCTGTGATATTGCGGTTTCAGCTGCCGGGTCAACCCTATATGAACTGTGTGCCTGCGGAACCCCAACTATAACATACACACTTGCTGATAATCAAATTGTCGCAGCGGAGGAATTTGAGAGACAGGGTATTATGATTTCTGCTGGCGATTGTCGGGAGAATATTGGTTTTGTTCACAGTTTGACTGGTCAGCTTCATAATTTGATCGCAGATAAACAGAAAAGAAGTCAGCTTTCAGCTAGGATGCAGGCATTAGTGGATGGATGCGGAACTGAAAGATTGATAAATATAATCTGGAGAAGCATAGTTTCGGATGCTCTTGAAGCAGTGGAAGACCAGAATGCTTTCACTGTGTGCAAAGGAAACAGGCGAGTGACGATTGGGAAGAATCGAAACGGAAGAATACTAGTTGTAGAATATGAGAAAACTAATGATGCTGTAGATATCCTTCATTCCTTAATAGCGAATGAGGAAGAAGAAAATAAATACTTGTGGGGATAGCAGAAGAGATTCTGATCGTCCTATTTGCCTTAGGATATGGTGTTAATTCATGTGCCAGAATAATCTTGAATGATGAACAATAGGTAGACAGAGTTTAGGTTTTATGAAACGGCATTTAATAAACAAAATCGCATTGATTGTGCAATCCTTCATCCTGGTTTTGATGATAATAGCAGGGGCTTTTCTTGAAATATCAACAGATGCTGATTTAACAGTAATAGGATTTATAAAGAGTCATCTGTCTTTTTTTCTTGTTGCTATTTCGTTGCTTATGGTAGCATGTTATTTGATATTTCTACATACTTATAGGAGGATTGACCAATTCAATGAAAACATATCCACTTGCAATTGTACCCAACAAAAGAAAACACTGAAAACCCTATTTGTTTATTGGAGAATCATTTTTGTTTGTTGGCTACCTTACTTGATCATTTGCTTTCCAGCATCATCTATTGGATGGGATTATAGTTGGCAGCTTCTTCAAGGATCAGGAGTTGTTCCACTTTCTAATCATCATCCTGTTTTAGGGAGCCTGATATATGGCTTATTGTATAGAATCGGTTTTATCTTTGGTGGTGCCAATGGTGGCTTGTTTTTTACAGGCTTCTCTCAAGTAGCTCTTATGAGCTTTGCAATGGCATATGGTATATTTACAGTTCAAAGGATGGGAATGCCAAAGAAATTGGCCTACTGCTTAATTGCCTTCACATGTATCAATCCTGTATTTGCAGGACATGCAGTTTGGTTGATTAAGGATTCGATTTATTCATCGCTGATTATAATTCTTTTTGCTCTTTGCCTCAGCTATAGGTTGGATAATAACCGATTGCTTTATCCGATTTTAATCGGTGCTGTTGGCTTTTTTGCTACAGTGTACAGGAATGAGGGAATACTAGTTGTAGCATTACTTTTTTTTGTGATACTAGTTGATGCATTCAGAAACAATAGAAAGATATTAAGAAGAGTTATTGTATCGTTTGTATCAGTGCTAGTGTTATTCATTTCCTTTAAGATTGGTTTCCAAATGTCAGGTGTTCCTTCTACATCCGTCGCAAGAGAAAGTATGACTTTGTTCTCAGCACAGATTATGGATTGTATAAAAAAATACCCGAATGATGTCAACGAACAGGAAAGGATAGTTCTCCAAGAATCATACGATGATCTAGATGCAACAGTGTTGAAATACAATGAGATTAATCGTGATCCAATTAAAACAGTAGATATGGATTCTGAAAGGATTAGAGAATATATCAAAACTTGGTTCCGGATTGGAATGAGGCATAAAGGAGAATATATAGATACTTTTTTACGTGGAACAAATGGCTATTGGTGGATATTTAGGGATCCGACATTAATAGCACATTCAACGCCTTTATATGCTCCAGAACATGATTTTGCAAATACAGGAATAAGAGATACACGAGTAATGAGCCATAAATGGTTGAAAAACGTATATCAATCATATGGTATAGAAACGGATAAAACAATAGGAGAGCTTGTTCTGGAGAACAATCCAGATGTAGAAGGTATTTTCTATATAAAGTCTTCTTTCCCCAATGCAAGAGATTCCATGAATGAAGTCTTGGACAAACTAAAAGAAATACCTTTGATTCAATTCATCTTTGTTCCTGGCTTTTATTTTGCTGTTTCGCTGATATCATTGGGTTATCTGTTTATCCGAAAACGTTCTATATTCTGGCAATGTATGCCTATTATGATAATTGTAGTATTCAATTGCTTCTCTTCAATAAATGGATATATGCGGTACTTTTTACCTGTTGCACTTTCTTCCTTACTGATATTGGGCTTGTGCTTTACAGGAAAAGAGGTTTCATTACCTGGAGAAAATGCCAATGGATAAAATCGCAATCTTGATTCCCTGCTTCAATGAAGCAAAAACAATTCAAAAGGTAGTCTCTGATTTTATTGTAGATTTACCGTTAGTGTTAGCGCCGGGTGAGAAGGGCCATTCAGAGTCGGGTGAAAAGGGCCAATTACCAGTCGGATAAAAAAGGCCAACACATCAACTTC
>CACYBS010000401.1 GCA_902772725.1 Erysipelothrix rhusiopathiae | reverse complement strand
TGGTATACAGCTTGCTTATTACGCGGCGCAGAAATACTATACGACTATCCTGGAACTGGACAGCGGAAAGGGATATGCTGACATCGTATCCATCATACCAGTTTTTAATCCTTTTATAATCCCGTCCATATTGTTTACATAAAGTCTGAACCTCATTCTCTGTAAACCCAGTATACTGAGCCAGCTGTCTTGGGAGCATCATGGAGTATTCAGTAAACATATTCAAAGCCGAATGCTTGCCATATTTCTTGATAGGCAGTATACCTGTCATATAAGCTAAAGCAATGTACGGCTTGTCTTTCAACCAGTCACGGAGAAAATCAAGATATTTCGTCTGTCCTTCGATATCGTTTTTCCAAACTCTGAACAATGCATCCCATTCATCTATAACAATAACAAATTGTTGTTTTGTCTTCCCATAGATTTTGTTCATGAGAGTACGGAGATTCTTTCTTTTACCTGGATCTATCTCTGGATACACTTCTGCCAATTCATCAAACACTTCATCAGTGAGGTAATCAAGCACTTCTCCAACATTCTTGCTGCCTTCAAGAAAATCTGTCAACACGACACGGATCACATCGAATTTTCCAAGATATACATCCCAAGGTAATTTAATGTTGTCATTCACCTCCGACGTATGTCCAGCCAGCTTCCGTTTTTCAAATAAATTTCTGCTGTCAGTTTCTCTATCGTAGTAAGCACAGAGCATGTCTGCCGCCATTGTCTTGCCAAATCTGCGAGGACGGGAAACGCTAATGAACCTTTGCTGTGTGTTTACAACAGTATTGAGATATAATATCATCTCCGTCTTGTCAATAAAGATCCTAGAATTAACTGCCATTTGATAGTTATCTTTCCCAGGATTCAAATAGATTCCCATATTGCTGGTCTCCTTTCAGAACCAAACAAATATTATACTCTACTATGGTATGTTCCACTTAACGGTGCCTGCACATGTAACGAAAAAGTGATTTGAAAACAAAAAAAGTTAGGATGACATAGACCTGTTCTGATACTTGCCTTTGTCTGGCTTTTCTGGGACTTAAGTATAAATGTTGCTGGTACCATTTCAGGCATTCCATCAATTGAAGCATTATATGTAATCACACATTCACTTAACCTGCCAATGAATATTCTATTAATTGAAAAAACCGGTAAATTCTATGAATTCTCAGAATTACTTGATCTTGCAATCAATCATCCCTTAAAGTATAAACGCATGCTTGAATACTCCGAAAAGATTAGTAACGAAGAATGATAACGTCGGATAAGGGTTTCCGTCCGCTTAACAGTTCATTTCTGAACTGTTTGAATGTATCTACTATACCTTTTAAAGTTTATATTGTCATTTTATTGTCACAGATGACAAGGAGATTATGCCACAATTGGATGAATTTATCATCTCTATTATGCTATCGCGGTAAACTCTCTGGGAAGCTTCTCATTCTCACATGAAGGATGCTCATCAAAACGCTCCAAAGTAAATCCGTTCCCGATGATAGAATTGATGATCTCGCTGATGGTGTGCTTCATGTAATGGCACTTCGGCATCTGCTTATTGATACGTTTTTATTATATCCGTATCGTACACAAGCTTTTGTGCTCATTTCGTACTCAAGCAGATTATATCACTTCCTCAGAATATCCCAAAGCTTTTCTATACTTTCTAAGATCTGCCTTAAGCCTGTTAAAAGCAATTTCCTTTGTTCTACTTTTCTCTAAATTTATATTTGTTCCATAATTATGCTCTATATAATCCAGCACACCACTTACTGTTTCCAGATCAGCGGAATATACATTCCATAGATTTGAGAAAGAATAAACACTTTGTACCGCATCACAAAAATTATGTATTTCTTTAGCACTTGCTACAGAAAGATGTTCTTTAAGCTTATTTATATCAAATAATGATATAAATTTCCCTTGATTCATATACCCCTCACGTTTATCCTTAAATATATTTTCTAGTAGAGCGTTCAAGAAATAACTGGACCAAAGACGAAGAATGTTTTTTCGAGAGTGCAGGTCAAAAAACGTAGGCGATGCG
>CACYBS010000400.1 GCA_902772725.1 Erysipelothrix rhusiopathiae | reverse complement strand
TGGAAAATCAGCGTGCAGATTGTTTCGGATATGATTAAATTTACAATTCATTTTTAAGCCTCTTCGGAGGCTTTTTCATATACAATATAAATATGCATGAAACAGATCAAATTGAAAGAAAACTATATGCCCTGATATGCCGGAATCACGGAATCAAGGCAAAAGATATCGCAAAGACATTACAGCTGGATCGAAAAACGGTCAACCAATATTTATACAATGCACCTTTTATTCATGAATTGTGTTACAGGGATGAAAAGTATTACTGGTACGGACGGATTGAACAATATCGACCGCATACCGGCTTGAAGCAGTTTTCCGGATGGTATGGCTTAGTTGTGGATTTTATGGATCTTAGCGAAGAAGACTGGTTAAAAAGGCTCAAGGAAGGATGTCGGCGTATCGGAAGAAACTTGAACGATACCAGGGGTTTGTTTCACTCGTTTTGCGACTGTCGGAAAACGATGATCGATCTTTTTAACGACCTGGATAATATTGAATTTAAAGATTGGGAAATTTTATTTGAGCTGCGTATAAAGCGGGCCTCTACAATTCGTATTTATGCCGATGTGCTGGTCATTACGGAAAAATATGTTTTCAGTTTAGAATTTAAGATGGATGATACACCGAATGACGATCAATTATCCCAAGCCGTCAAATATGTTCCTTATCTGGATGTGATCTTTGGTCCGGAATACGAAATTGTTCCCGTGCTTGTCTTAACCAAGGCGCATGATTATTATGAGTGGCTGGCCCCGGATGATGGAGCTTTACAAATACCTGTCTGTTCGGGTGATATGTTATTTAATATTTTTGATGAATTTTATGGATTTCTGGAAAATCGCTAATGGTTGACAATATGGAAAAAGAAGATAAAAATAAGGCTGTTATGAATTATAATGCTCCGATTCCTGATTTAGTGATGGATAATGACAAACAATTAAATTTCTCTTTTATAGATGAGCCTTTTGTGAAGGTACAAACATCTGATCGCATACAAGTTTCGATGATGTATCCGATTCTGGGGATGAAACATGCTGTAAATGAGTGCTTTATGCGAAAGACGGTTTATGAAAAACTGGTTGAAGCATCCCATAACCTGCCGGAAGGGTATGGCTTCTGTATCTGGGATGCCTGGAGACCGTTTTTACTGCAGAAGGAACTGTATGATACATATGCGCTCATGATATTAAAGGAATTTAAGAAGGAATTTCTGCCGGAAAAAGAGAAACATGAATTTCTTTTGAAATTTATCGGAGATCCTATTCAAGATCCTTATGATTCACCGGCGCATACTACCGGAGGAGCTGTTGATCTTACGCTTACAAAAAACGGAAAAGTTTTAGAGTTAGGAACTGAGTTTGATGCCTTTACGGATAAAACTAATACGAGTTATTTTGAAAGTCAGGGTGAATGTGAAATAAAAGAGCTTCGACGGTTACTTTATAATGTGATGCTGGAAGCAGGATTTACCAATCTTCCTACGGAATGGTGGCATTATGATTATGGAGATAATAATTATGCCAAGATGTCCGGAAAGGAAGTGATATATACCGGTGTCTTCGAATTAAAGGAGATGAAGATACATGCTTAATATGATGATCTTTATGGATATCAATATGTTGTTTATCGTGGGGGGTTATTTTAGCCCGTACTCTGGTGGATAGAAGATTACATCGTAACGAGATGCGCTACTATACACCGATGGTTGTCAGCTATCTTGGCCTGACTGTTTCGCATCTGATTTTCATGGTGATGATGCAGCGGGGATATTCATCAAATACAGGAAGCTACCAGCTGATCGATGTTGCCCAGACTTTCATGCATGCCTTTTATTATCTGCTGTTATTTTATTTTTTGAAGTATATATTAACGTATCTTCGTCAAAGTATATATATCAGTCAATGGTGTGAATATATCGCTGCAGCAATCGGAATTCTATATACTATTCTCTGGTCCATTAACAGCGTGAACCATATGTTTGTAACAGTTACCGATCACGGAATAGTACTTGGACCCTATTATGCGCTCAGCCAGCTTGGAGGATACTTCATTATCGCAATTGTGGTATCGGCAATGGTTTACGGTTTTAAAGCCATCGGTGCAAAGGCTTTTCTGGTACTTTTGACTTTTATTCTTTTTCCTCTGGCCCAAAGCATTGCCAGACATTATCTTCCGATACCGCCTTCTTTAATAGAATCCTTAGGGTTATCTCTGGTGATAATCTATTCATTTATTCATTTTGAACAGGTGCGATATTATTCCAATATTGCCAATGTTCTTGAAATGTCTAAGCGAAATATTTCCATATTGGAAGAGAATCTGAATTCATTTCGTAAGGAAAGACATGATATACGCTTCCATATGACCGCACTTTCCGGTTTGTTGAAAAACGGGGATATTGAAGGTGCAAAGGATTATTTGGAAAAATATACCAATTCATTATCAAAAGTCTCCGGGCAGTTCTGTCAGAATGCACCTTTAAATGCGGTATTGTCCTACTACTTTCAAAAATGTGAGCAGAGTCATATTCCTGTGGACATATCAGTGGATTTAGAAAAGGAATTTTTTATCGACGAAATTGATTTTTGTGTATTGGTGGGTAATTTGTTTGAAAATGCGTATGAAGCTTCGTTGAATTATCCGGATAATGCGTATATGGAATTACGGATAAAACAGACAACCGATCATATTATTGCCATGAAGGTCAGCAATCAATACGATGGAAATCTGAAAAAAGACGGAAGCCGGTATCTATCTACAAAAAGGAATGATGGCGGCATCGGACTCGATTCGGTGCGGGAAATCGCCGTACGATATAATGCCTCTGTTGATATTCAGACCTCAAATAATGTTTTTGAAGTAAAAATGGTATTAACCGATTGACACATGTTGATTTCAACGTGTGTTTTTTAATGGAAAGGCGTATTATTAAGGTAGCTATATAAATTACAAAAAAAATAATGGAGGATACTTATTTATGGAAACTAGACCGTATGTTTCTTGGGAATTGATGAATGATTTTCTAACCGATGCGTTTGTTGGTTATGGAGTACCAAGAGAAGACGCAGCTATTTGTGCGGATGTATTATTGGAATCAGACCGCAGAGGAATTGAAAGCCACGGATGTAATCGCTTTAAACCGATTTACATTGACCGCATCGTAAAGGGAACATTACTTCCTAAAACAAATATTGAAATTATTAAGGAGACACCGACCACGGTAGTGATGGATGCGCATGATGGAATGGGTATGGTTGCCAGCCATAAGATGATGACCATGTTGATTGAAAAGGCTAAAAAGTATGGAATGGCAGGAGGAGCCATCAAGAATTCTACACACTATGGAATTGCCGGATATTGGACAACCATGGCGTCTAAGGAAGGTATGATCGGTGTAACCGGAACCAATGCCAGACCTTCTATTGCACCGACTTTCGGCGTTGAAAACATGATGGGTACCAACCCTTTGACTTTCTCCCTTCCGACCGATGAAGAATTCCCGTTCTGCATTGATGCGGCAACATCGATTGTTCAGCGCGGTAAAATTGAATATTATGCACGTGAAGGAAAAGATACTCCGGCAGGAATGGTTATTACCAACGATGGTAAGACTATGACCGACTCTAAAGAAATCTTAAAGGCACTTGTAGATGGTACTGCAGCTCTTGCACCTTTAGGCGGTATCGGTGATGAAATGTGCGGATATAAGGGATATGGCTTTGCGGCTGTTGTTGAGATTTTATCAGCTGCATTGACCGGCGGACAGTTTATGAAAGCTTTGACCGGTGTTGATGAAAACGGCAATCCGCAGATGTATCATCTTGGTCATTTCTTCTTTGTCGTAGATCCGGATGCGTTCATGGGTCAGGACGTATTTAAGAAAACAGCAGGGGATATCTGCCGTGCTTTACGTGCTTCTAAAAAGGCACCGGGACATGACCGCATTTATACAGCGGGCGAAAAGGAATATCTGGTATGGTGCGAAAGAAAAGATAAGGGTGTACCGGTATCGGAAGCCGTTCAAAAGGAAATTATCGAAGTTCGTGATAAGCTGAATCTTCCTTATCATTTCCCATTTGAGGATAAATAAGAAAAAAACTTTTAATTCTGAATAGAAATGTTATAATTTACGGGACATAAAGATGCTTTAAAGTACAAAGCATCTTTATTCTTTTTAAAAAAAGGAGGAATCATATGGGTGGTTATTTTGCAGTAGCATCGAAAAGAGACTGCGTTTTTGATTTGTTTTTCGGGACTGATTACCATTCTCATCTGGGAACACGAAGAGCAGGATTGGCTGTATATGGACGAGAAGGATTCAATCGATCTATTCACAATATTGAGAGTTCCCCTTTTAGAACTAAATTTGAAAATGAAATTCACGATATGAGAGGATACATGGGCATTGGCTGTATTTCCGATTATGAACCACAGCCATTAATTGTCCGTTCTCATCATGGAACTTACGCGATTACTACAGTGGGACGCATTAATAACTTGAATCAAATTGCCAAGAAGCTTACCCAGAATTCTTCGATTCATTTTCTGGAAATGAGCGGCGGAGAGAAAAGCATTAATGCCACAGAACTTGTTGCGGTGCTGATTAACCAGCAGGATAACCTGGTAGAGGGTATTAAATATGCCCAGGAAATGATCGATGGATCGATTTCCATTATGATTCTTACACCTAAGGGGATTTATTGTGCCCGTGATAAATTAGGCAGAACACCAATCACATTGGGAAGAAAATCAGACGGTTTCTGTGCTTCTTTTGAGTCTTTTGCCTATATCAATCTGGGATATCAAAACTATAAAGAATTAGGCCCGGGAGAAATTGTTGTGATGACGCCGGATTCTGTTACAACACTGGCAAAACCGGGAGAAGAAATGCGAATCTGTACTTTCTTATGGGTATATTACGGATATCCATCATCCAGTTATGAAGGCGTTTCGGTTGAGAAAATGCGTTATGACTGCGGTGAATTGATGGCAAAGCGAGATACCTTGACAAAGGTTGATATTGATTCCGTTGCCGGTGTACCGGATTCGGGTACAGCGCATGCGGTTGGATATGCCAATGCATCGGGTGTGCCTTTCAGCCGTCCGTTTATTAAGTATACACCGACCTGGCCGCGCTCTTTTATGCCGACCTATCAATCCCAGCGTGATTTGATCGCCAGAATGAAATTGATTCCGGTACATGAATTGATCGATGGACAGCGTCTGCTGCTGATTGATGATTCTATTGTGCGCGGAACCCAGTTAAGAGAAACCTCTGATTTCTTATATCATGCCGGAGCTAAAGAAGTTCATGCCAGACCGGCCTGTCCGCCGATTATGTTTGGTTGTAAATACATTAACTTCTCACGTTCTACCTCCGAGATGGAATTGATTGCCCGCCGTGTTATTGTCGGAGAGGAAGGACAGAACGTGTCCCGTGATATATTGATGGATTACTGTAATCCGGATACCGACCGCTATCATAAGATGCTGGAAGGAATCTGTAAGCAGATGGGCTTTACATCTTTGTCATACAACCGTTTGGATGATATGCTGAAAGCCTGCCGTATTGACCGGTCAAAACTTTGTACCTATTGTTGGAACGGTAAAGAATAGAACAATCCCGCTGAAAAAATCAGCGGGATTTTCTTATGGCATAAAAAAGGAACCGATCATTACGGTTCCTGAATGGCTTTTAATTAAGCTTTTTTACCCTGGTTAGCTACGGCTTCCATAGCAGCCTTTAATGCAGCTTCGTCAGCCAGGTAGTATTTGTTAACAACGTTGAAATCTTCGTCGAATTCGTAAACTAACGGAGTTCCTGTAGGGATGTTTACTTCTAAGATTTCGTCTGCTGTTAAGTTGTCGAAATATTTAACCAAAGCTCTTAAAGAGTTACCGTGAGCAGCGATGATAACGCGCTTACCAGCCTGCATTGTTGGTTTAATAACTTCTTCGAAATAAGGAACAGCACGTTCGATTGTTGTTTCTAAGCTTTCGTTTGCAGGTAATAATGCAGGATCTACATCACGGAACATCTTAGCGTTTTTCGGATGTCTTTCATCAGTTTCTTCTAATGCAGGAGGCTTAACATCAAAAGAACGTCTCCAAATTTTAACCTGCTCATCACCGTATTTAGCAGCTGTTTCAGCTTTGTTTAAGCCCTGTAATGCACCGTAGTGGCGTTCGTTTAATTTCCAGCTCTTGTATACAGGAATCCAAGCCAGATCCATTTCATCAAGGATATGGTTTAAAGTGTGGATAGCACGTTTTAAATAAGAAGTGTATGCTACATCAAAGTCAAATCCTTTTTCTTTCAAGATTTTTCCGGCATTAGCTGCTTCTTCGTGACCTTTCTCACTTAAGTCAACATCAGTCCATCCAGTGAAGAGGTTTAACTTGTTCCATTCACTTTCACCATGTCTTACTAAAACTAATTTCATCATGTGAATCTCCTTCTTTCTAAGTTTAATAACTGTTACTTATAATATATCTTTTTTTGGTTCTAATGTCCACGATGCGCGTAAAAAATGTTTGTCAAAAGTACTGACATTTTACGTTTTTTAATTTCGTGTTATACTGTTTTCGAGGTTTATATGGCAAAGAAAAAAAGAGTAAAAAGAAATTACGGACGTTTGATTAAAACAATAGTTCTTGTAGCAGCAATTGCGATAGCTGCTGTTCTGGTAAATCGGAACTGGACTCGTATCCAGTTATGGGCTAAGGGGTATGATTTTGCCGAACAGGGAGCTATTTTAAATCGTGATCCGGATGAGATACAGGATTATTTAAATTGCGATCACATGATCGATATCAAATATTGGGATGAGGAATATAATCGCCAGCATTATTATGATTATGATTATTTCCAATCCATATCAAAGCTTCCAAGGGATAAGATCATCAATTATATCGATGCACTCTATACACTTATGCCTGCACTCAATGACTTAGGATATACTAAAGAATTCTGCCGGGATAAGCTGCTGGAATGGGATATTACCAATTTTGAATCTTTGATTGATAATTCGTTAGAATATGAAAGTGTGAAGCCTTATTTTGAAATTAACGGAGCTATCTTCGAAGATTTATCAGATTATGTTGCTTCGGGATTACAGCCGCTGGAAGCTGTGTTGAGTATTACGTATCCGTTTGTGTTTGGGCAGGCCGAGGTTACCAGAACCTTTGTGGTAAAAGATCCTACTGCATTAACTACGGTAGGCCGCAAAGGATTATTGATCAATGCCGGCTTTGAGCCCGATGATCTGGTGGAGCCAAAGGTAACTTTCTCACCGGGAACAACCAATACCAAGATGCGCAAGGAAGCTGCAAAAGCGATGGAAAAGATGATAGCGGATGCTGCGGCAGCCGG
>CACYBS010000399.1 GCA_902772725.1 Erysipelothrix rhusiopathiae | reverse complement strand
ATTTTTGTAAGCTAGGGAGTCGCGAGACTCCCTAAATATATTATAGGAGGTGTTATTTATGGCACTTCAAGTTTGGTTACCTTTAAATGGTAACTTAAATAATCAAGGATTAAGTAATTTAACAGTAACTAATAATGGTGCTACTGTTGATAATAATGGAAAAATTGGAAAATGCTACAATTTTGGTGGTGGAACATATATTAGTTTCAACAGACCTTTGCCTAATCCATGTAGTTCATTTACTGTATGTGGATGGGTTAAACTATCTACGGGTTATGCGGCTAATTATGGCTTGCATTTAATTAGTTTTGAAGCTTCTTATGGAAGAATATGTATCTCTAAAGATGGATTAGCAGTAAGAGTGTTATTAAATTATAATGGAACTACTTCTGCTACTGGATCAACGGCTACAGCTTCTTCTATATCTGCTAATGTATGGAATCATTATGCCGTAACTTTTGATGCAGGCAAGATAAATATATACATCAATGGTCAGCTTGATAATTCATATACTATTAGTTTATCACAAGTGAGCATTTCATCAAGTATTCTTAAGGTTGGTAGTTATAATGCCGAACCTAGTAAAGGTTGTGTGAATGATTTTAGGTTATATGATCACGCCCTCTCCCCCAAGGAAATCGAGGTTTTATCAAGAGGATTAGTATGTCATTATCCGCTGAACAACAATGGTGGTGGACAACCTAATCTTTACAATTTTGAATCTGTTGCACGCCTATGGAAGACAGGGAGTGAAGAATTGATTTTTGTAGATGCAACAGATGATGTTTATGGAAATGTATTAAAAATAATTGTTGATTCTGTAAGAATATATCGTGGTGTAAAGAATGTTTGGAAGGCTGATACAAATTTTACTGTATCTTTTTTAGCCAAAGCGTCAAAAACCGCAGTATTGAAGATAGAAAGAGGTAAAACAGATTATGCTCCTGATGTTACTGTTGGAACTACATGGAAACGATATAGTACAGTAATTTCATGTACGGCTACTACAACGGGTGGGGCATTAGGTATTACAAGTGATACTGCAGGTGCAGATATATACCTTACTCAAATCAAAGTAGAACTTGGAGATAAAGCAACAGCTTATTGTCCAGGGGTAGGTGATTCACATTATATTCCTATGGGTTACGACTCTACTACAGAATATGATGTGAGTGGATATGGTTATAATGGAACTAAAATTGGCTCACCAACATATTCTTCTGATACTGCTAGATATAGTGTAAGTACAGTATTTGGAAACGGTAAAGGTATATATTTAACCCCTTCTCCTGTAACAAAAGTTGATGGTGAACCACTTACAGTAGCTTGTTGGTTCAAGCAAACAAGTCGTAGTAATTATCAAGATTTAGTTGCAAACCGTGATACAAGTAATTATAATTGGATGATTTATACTCACACAACCGATGGATCAATTCAATTACACGGTAATGAGCAATACAAATCTACAGTTATACCATCATTGAATGAATGGCATCATGTGTGTGCAGTAGTATATACAAATCAAACGTATAGTTTGTGGTTAGATGGTGTTAAAGTAGTTAATGCACTTGCTTATAAGTATCGTCCAATGACTCCGACTTGTCTGTGTGTTGGAAAATATGGGTCAACTACGGTTATTAAAGAACCATTTCAAGGACAAATAAGTGATGTCCGTATATATGCAGCATCACTTTCAGATGAAGATATACAAAAACTCTATAACACCGCAATAAGTATTGCTAATAATGGTACAGTAATGGGTTATGAACTTGTGGAGGTATGATATGAGTGTCAATATAACAAGACAAGGAATAGTTTCCACAATTGGAGAAAATATAAATCCAAACCTATTTAAAACTACTCCTAAGTCAGCAAACACAACTACATATAACGCATATCAAATAAATATGACAGAAAATCTTGTGGCTGGACAAACATATACTATTCAATTTTGGAATGTAGATGTTTCCCATACCGGAAAGACCGAAGCACAATTAGGAGTACACTTCTATTGGGGCGGGGGGACGATACCCTTAGGTTCATGGTCTGGAACTACATCATTTACAAATGGTCATGCAGATTATCTTGTAAAAACTTTTACCCCTACTTCATCACAAGCTGGTAAGAGTGGTGCAACAAATGCTTGGCTTAATATATATAATTCAGTACCAAGTGCTTCAGGCACTATGAATATGAGTATTGAACGATGGAAGCTTGAAAAAGGATCAATTGCAACGCCATGGATTCCTGCTACTCTTGATGATATATATACAGGAGATACATGTGGATTTACTGAATTAGATAGAAACATAGTTAGTATTGGAAACGGATACATAACCGCTTCCGAATTTATAGAAATTTAGTAAAGAACAGGCTTCATATACTATATGAGAGGATTATGTATAAAGCATAGTCCTCTTTTTATGTAGTTATGATTAAAAGACGCGTCTAATCATAACTATAATTATACT
>CACYBS010000398.1 GCA_902772725.1 Erysipelothrix rhusiopathiae | reverse complement strand
GCTTCCCGAGAGTCCAAGGTTGAGTTTTTATACTTTGGACCGATTATTCACCGAAGAGTTTTCAGGTATCGAGACCGTTATCAATTGCGCTTTTGCCCGCAGCAATGACGCCAAGTTGCTGGCGGAAGCGGTGGCTTTCACAGAAAAAGCAATTTTCAGATTTGAGGAATTGGGGATTCAGTCTGTGATAAATATTTCTTCTCAAGGTGTCTATGAACGTCTCCCGAAAGGCGAACTGTCGAATGAGGAATCCCCTATCGAACCCATCGATTTATATAGCATGGTTAAATATGTGGTGGAGGGAATGTTTCATGTATCTTCAATTCCTCATACGACGAATGTCCGTTTGGCGAGTCTGATGATGCCGCAGCGCTTTTTATATTTCTTTGTCAAGAAAGCCAAGACGGGGGAACCATTCACAGTGACAGCGCCTAATCAGCATGCCGCTTTGCTGGATGTCAAAGATGCTGCATCTGGCTTGATTGCAATTGCAAAACTGGCACCTAAGCAGCGAGCGTTGACTTATAATTTGGGAATTGGCTGTCAGTATTCCTTATTGGAATATGCTGAGTCTGTTAAGACGGTAGGGGAAAGGTTCGGTTATAAGGTCTCTTATAGTGTTGCAGATAATGGAACGGTTGTTTGTGCCGGAATGGACTGTTCCAGTTTGAAGAAAGATACGGGCTGGTTTCCGACGGTTTTGAAGGAAGAAATGGTTGAGGAATTGTATAAGACAATTCAGTTATGACAGAAATCGAAAGAATAATACAGAAAGGAGAGATTCCTGCTGACTTTTTAAAAGAGGAAGTGAGGAATGATTTTCTTGTCACTGCAGAGAGAAAAAAACTTTGGACCGTAATTCTCGATCTTTTCTTGGAGTTCAAGAGAGTTTGCGAAAAATACAGTCTTCGATATTACCCCTGTTATGGTTTTCTTTTGGGCGCGGTCCGTCATCATGGTTTTATTCCATGGGATGATGATTTGGATGTCTGTATGCCTAGAGAGGATTACGAAAGGTTTTTGCAACTGTCTTATGAGTTTCGCGATCCCTATTTTTTCCAAATTCCTGAAACCGATTCCGGGTATTTTTATGGAATGGCTAAAATCAGAAATAGCAATACATGTGCGATTATTCAGTTGTTTCAGTATCAAGGTTTTAATCACGGAATATGGTTATCTGTATTTCCTATGGATAATTGGAAAATTGAAGAAGGAGAAGTTCCGTTTTTGGAGATTAAGAAGCATCTAACGGATTGCTCCACTTTTATGAGGAAAACAAATCCTTTTTTAAATGAGGCGGATAAGAAAAGAGTAGAAAGGTTTGGTGATAGAGATCCATGGGATTCCTATCGCGCATTAAACAGAATAGCATCTCAATACAGAAATGATGATACGGCTTATAAACTAATATTATGCGCAGTTTATCCATATTTGAAAAATGTATATTATTCAGATGATTTCAATGATGTGATATCCTGTGATTTCGAAGGATTTAAGATTCCTATACCTATTGGATTTGATAGGATTTTGAGAATTGTCTATGGTGATTATCTTCAGTTTCCTCCGATAGAAGAGAGAGGTACTTGGCATCCTGGTGTTTTGATTGATACGGATAGATCCTATATTTCATATCTTCAAGAATTAAAGAAAAATGAATAGTATTGAACTACCACAGTTTTTTTTAGATGAAGAGATAAGAAGTGGTTATAAGGTTTCGTCCCAGATGAAGAAAGTGTGGGCGGTACAGTTGGAAATGCTTCATGAGATTGACAAGGTTTTCTCGGAGAATCATATTAGGTGGTGGGTGTTTGGTGGCACGCTCTTAGGAGCTGTGCGACATGCTGGCTATATCCCTTGGGATGATGATATTGACATTGTTGTACCTCGCGATGATTATAATAAGTTGAGGAAGATTGGTCCGGTTCTATTCAGCTATCCTTTTTTTTACCAAGACGAGTTTTCAGATCCGGGTATCTTGTATGGCCATGCCAAGATTCGCAATGTAGAGACGACAATGATTACTGAGAAGTATATCATTAATGATAACGGGTGTTGTTCTTTTTGTCAGGGCATTTTTGTGGATATTTTTCCTTTGGATAATGTTCCGGATACTGCACAAGAGCAAGAACAATGGATAGAGGATGTGAAGAGGGTGGCTATCCCCGCATGGCGCCTACGCAAGTATTCGCACAGACATGTGCCACAGCATGATGATGTTATGGATGCTCAGTTGGCACTTCTGAATGAAATGAAACGTCCTAATTTGTTGTTTGACTTTTATGAGGAACAATTGGGCAGGTATTCTTTGAAACAAACTGAGAGAGCGTGCATTTATGGATTATGGCGAAAGGATGCTCGTTGGATTTTCGAGAATTCGTGTTTTTATAATACAATTCGTGTCCCTTTTGAGTTTTTATCGGTTCCTATTCCCGAAGACTATAACTCTATTCTGACGCAATTATATGGGGAATGGAGAATTATGCGTCAAGAGAGATCCATGCATAGTGAGATTAATGGCTCTTTTTACGATACCGACCATAGTTATTTGACCTATGTGGATAAGAATCATGGTATCAAATTAGCCATGGTCAAAAAACACATGAATATCAATTAGAGAGCGCATGGTCAATCTGAAAACAGTTTTTCCAGACAACTTCTTTGATGAAGAAGTTAGGAGCGGCTATAAGGTAACCCCTAAAATGAAAAAAGTATGGGCCGTGGAATTGGATTTATTGTCCGAGGCTATGCGCGTCATGGAAAAGCATGCGATTAGATATTATGCTATTGGGGGCACTCTCTTGGGGGCCGTGAGACACAAGGGGTACATCCCCTGGGATGATGATATAGACATCGCAATTCCTAGAAAGGATTATGAAAGATTCCGAAAGGTAGCAAGGGAAGAGTTTTCATTTCCTTATTTTTTTCAGGATGAATTTAATAGCCCAGGGTTGTTATGTGGACACGCGAAGTTGAGGAATTCGGAAACCACGATGGTACATTCTAACCACTTGAACAAGAAAGTGGGGGACCTGTCATTTAATATGGGCATTTTTATCGACTTTTTCACGATGGACAATCTTCCTGACGATAAGGATGAGTATAATAGGTGGCAGAACAAACTGAAGCGTTCTGCTCAAAAAGCCTGGCATTTGAGGTTGTTCACTCATAGAGGAAGAGTGGTGGGTAAAAAAAAGGCAAAGTATCATATTCAACGTTTTCTTTTATCCATTTGTCGAGATTCGAATTTCTTCTTTAAAAAATATAATCGTTTATTGTCGTATTATTCAGACGTGTCAGCGTTGAAATCATGTCTATATTGCCTCTATTGTAGGAACGAGGTGGAAAAGGGTCGGTGGGCATGGGATAGTTCTGATTTGGATCCAAACAAATTGATATATCTACCGTTTGAGTTTCTTAAAATTCCATGCCCCGCCAATTTTGATG
>CACYBS010000397.1 GCA_902772725.1 Erysipelothrix rhusiopathiae | reverse complement strand
TAAAAAAAAAACCAAGTTTTTAAAACTTGGCTGTTATACTCCGTAAATTATATTTTTTACCACTTTGACAAGTGTTTCCATCTGTTCGATATCCGCATATTCAAACCGACTGTGATGATTATAGGATCCGGTTCCCAGATTAGGACAAATCAAGCCCTTTGCCGACAACATTGCCCCATCCGTTCCGCCGCGGATCGGAATGGATACCGATTTCATGCCTGACTTTTCAATCGCTTTTTTTGCCAGATCAACCGTTGAGGTATCTCCCTTCATAAAAGAAGCTAAATTGTAGTACTGGTCCGTTATCACAATAGTGGTGCTATCCGGATATTTTTCATTAATGGAATCGACTAAATGGATCATTTCCTGTTTCTGATTCTCAAACAGTTCCATGTCGTGATTTCGAATCAGATAATACAGAGAAGCATTCTCACATTCACCTTTCATCTCTAAAAGATGATAGAAGCCTTCATATCCTTCGGTTTTTTCAGGAACCATATCTTTTGGCATCATAGACATAAACTGACCGGCCAATAAGGCTGCATTAACCATCTTGCCTTTTGCGCTTCCCGGATGAATGGCATTTCCTTTAAATGTTACAATAGCCTTGGCCGCATTAAATGTTTCATAATCGATAGAATCCGGTCTATCACCATCTACGGTATAGGCATATTTAGGACAGAATTTCTCTAAATCAAAATGATCGACACCCCGTCCGATTTCCTCATCCGGTGTAAAGGCAACAAAGATTTTGCCATGCGGTTTCTTTTCAATAATCACTTCTTCTAAAGACTGCATGATAATCGCAACTCCGGCCTTATCATCCGCTCCTAAAAGTGTAGTTCCATCGGTCACAATCAAATCATGTCCGATCGAATCATTGAGTGTTTCAAACATCGAGGGGTTCATCACCCAGTCCTGATTCAATACGATATCTTTTCCATCATATGACCAAATCTGCCGCCATTTGATATTGGCTCCGCTCATCTCCAAAGCTGTATCCATATGGGATATAAAACCAACAGAATCAAGATTCGGGGCTGTTGCCTCTAAAACGGCATATACAACCCCGAATTCATCTCTTTCTACTGAATCAAATCCCATTGCCATACATTCATCTTTCAATGCATCTGCCAAAACTAACTGTTTGGCGGTGCTGGGAACGTTTAGGCTGGTTTCATCAGATTGAGTATCATAGGAAACGTATCGAACAAGACGCTCTTTCACAGACATTAGATCAACTCCGAAGCAAGACCCGGAACGATCTGCTTCTTCCGTGATACAAAGCCTTTTTCTTCGAATTCGTGAATAACCGACGTTAACATCGGAGCTAAACTTCCGACATAGATAAAGCGGCTTCCCTTTCCTTCCACATTGGTGAAGGTCATCAGATATAGATCAAAGTTATGCGCTTTATTTTCTTCGGTCAGATATTTTTCGAAATCTTCCTTGATTTCATCGACAACAGATAAATCAAAGATAAATACCTGAGCAACCGCAATATGTTTACCGTTTAAGATATATTCCTTATTGTCGCGGTATAAGATTTTATCAAAGGATTTGCCACGAATCGTTGCGGTATTCTCAAACAACTCCGTTGCCATTTCCTGACAGTTGAATCCAAATTTCTCCTCAAGAGATTTTGCCATCATTCGATCCACTTCCGTACATGTCGGTGAATGGAAATTCATCGTATCGGAAATCATTCCGTAGGCAATCAATTTCGCAGCTGTTTCACTCATTTCAATGCCGTATTCACGATACATTAAGGAAACGATTGTGCAGGAAGAACCGACTGTCATATTTCTAAATACGATTGGAACCGGTGTTTCGATATCACCGATACGGTGATGATCCACAATTTCAACGATTTCTGCCTGATCGATATCCGCAATAGACTGCTCCTTTTCATTGTGGTCAACCAGGATAAAGCGTTTCTTTTCCGATTTTAATAAATGATAACGCGCAACCGAGCCCATCAAATTATCCTGGAATACAACCGGATAATTCGAATGACGTGTTTTTAACATTTCCTTTTCGACATCTTCAATATATTCACTGATATTAAAGCGAATGACATCTTTAGCCGGTGTCATAACTAAGGAAATCGGAATGGAACGGTAAATCATCTGAATGATCTTCATGGTGTTAAAGTGAGTAGAAATCAACGTTACACCCAATCGTTCTGCCATATCCATGATATAGTCATCCGGAATAAAGTTCTCTGCGATACAAATCGCAGCACATCCTTTTGCCATACATTTGATCATGGCATCTTCATGGTCTGATAGTACCATGATGGCTCCGTTTAAATCTCTTTCATTTACACGCTTATCGTCAATGCGTACATAACCGGAGAATTCTCTTGTTCCCTGTAAAAGAATCCGTCCTTCCAGTGTTTCCGCAATATTTTCTGCCGGTGTCTTTTTCAATAATTCGCTGGTCAAATTTAAATCCTGCATCTGGATCATGGAAATCTGAGCCAAAGTTGTCATACCGACAAATTCACCGTTTTGATTGACAACATACAATGTTTTAACACCGTTGTCATGACATAAATCCCATGCGGTTAATAAGGAATCATCCTGGTAAATCAATACCGGCGGGTCAATGTCAATTTCCGATAAGGTACTCTTGGCGGTTGTCATGTAAAGCGGCTTTTGTACCCCCAGCTTATCAATAATAAATTGTGTTTCCGGATTTAAATGCCCGATTCGTGCTGCAACGGCATTAACGCCCAGCTTCTGTTTCAATTCAGCTAAAGCCATGGCGGAGCAAATCGCATCGGTATCCGGTCTTCTATGCCCTATTATATAAATGGGAAGACTCATGTTAGTACCTCCTAACTCCCGTACATTCTTACCTTAATTATACAATGAAACTAAAAAAATACTATAAAAAAAAGACTCTCTACGAGTCTTAAACGGCCTTACTTAACAGCGTCTTTTAACTTTTTAGCAGGCTTAAATTTAATGGAATCGGATGCTGCAATCTCGATAGTTTCATTTGTGAATGGATTGCGTCCCTGACGGGCTTCTCTATGAGAAATGGTGAATTTACCAAATCCAAATACATCAACGGTTCCCTTCTTTTCTAATGTATCAGCCATCTGATCAAAAGTGAATTGAACATATTCAGCAGCGCGGGCTTTTGTGATGCCAAATTCTTCTGCCATCTTTTCAGCTAAATCTTTTTTTGTTAATACGATATCAGACATATTTCAAAACTCCTCTCAATGGTAGAAATAATAGCACTGTAATAATGATAATGCAAGTAAAGGACGTTGAATTTTAGACACAAAAACAGTATGCTTAAACCACGAAAAAGGAGAACCTCGTGATAGAAAAATTACCGCAAACGTTTTTGGAAAATATGAAATCGCTTTTACAGGATGAATATCCGAATTATCTTAAAGCGATGGAAGATAAAAAATATCAGGGACTTAGAATCAATACATTAAAAACAGATATAGATCATCTGCCAAAAAAACTTCCCTACCTTATTGAGAAAGTAGCATGGACGGAAAATGGATATTATATTCCCGACGATGTTCGTCCGGGAACAGAGATGTGGTATCGGTTAGGTCTTTATTATCTCCAGGAGCCCTCAGCCATGTTTCCGGCTGCCGTATTACCGGTAAATCCGGGTGATTATGTATTGGATTTATGTGCAGCCCCGGGCGGTAAAAGCACCGAGCTTGCCGCAAAACTGAAAGGACAGGGCTTGCTGGTATCCAATGATATCAGTGTCTCCCGATGTAAACCGTTATTGAGGAATCTGGAATTGTTTGGTGTTGATAATATGGTTGTCATGGCAGAAACACCGGAAAAGCTGGCAGAGAAATATTCGGAATTCTTCGATAAGATTTTAGTCGATGCTCCCTGCAGCGGTGAAGGCATGTTTCGCAAAGACCCGGCATTGATTAACAGCTGGACATCTGAAAGTAATGATCACTACGCTTCCCTGCAAAAGGAAATTTGCGATAAGGCCATCCAGATGTTGAAGCCGGGAGGATATCTTGTGTATTCTACCTGTACTTTTTCTAAAAAGGAAAACGAAGATATCATACAACATATGATGGACCAATCGATGGAAGTAGTACCTATTCAAGCAGAAGGCGCAGATGAAGGATTTATTCCGGGAACGGTTCGTTTCTTCCCGCATCATACCAAAGGTGAAGGCCATTTTACTGCTTTGTTGAAAAAGCCGGGAATCTTAACATCATATCCATCTTCCACCAAGAAGATAAAAAATCCTTATTCAGATAAAGATCCGTTCTTTTCCTTACTAAAGAAAGACTTCTTGAACGGTCATTTTGAATTAAAGAAAGACAAGCTTTATTTCTGTAGAAATATCGATACCGATTCCTTGAGAGTTCTACGTTCCGGTTTATATTTAGGTGAATTTAAAAAGAACCGATTTGAGCCTTCACAGGCACTTGCCATGGCATTAAAGAAAGATGAGTTCAAACAGGTTGTTGAATTAGATGAACAAAGAGCCCTTAAATATCTAAAGGGTGAAACGATTGATATCCACGATATCAATACTTCCGTAAAAGGCTGGGTATTAGTTTGTTTAGATGGTCATCCGATGGGCTTTGCGAAGGCATCCAAAGGAACACTTAAAAATAAGTTGGATGTAGGATGGAGGATACAATGAGACTGGATAAATTTTTAGCCGATATGGGATACGGCACCCGCAATGAAATCAAGAAAATGATTCGTAAAGGCTTTGTTGAAATTGATGGTAAAGTTATCAAAAAAGTCGATACTTATGTTGATGATAGTACCATTGTCTATTTTGATGGTGAAAGAATAGAGTACATAGCTTATGAATATTACCTGCTCAATAAACCGGCAGGTTATGTGACAGCTACAAAAGACAATGCTCATCCTGTTGTGATGGAACTCATTGAATCCGTTCGCAAAGATTTAGTACCTGTAGGAAGATTAGATAAAGATACCGAAGGTGTACTTCTCATAACCAATGACGGGGATTTAAATCATGCCCTGTTATCACCTAGACGGCATGTAGATAAAACGTATTATGTAGAAACCGAAAGACCGCTTCCGGATATGGCGAAACAAATCTTTTCCGAATCTATTCACTTTGAGGACTTTACATCCAAGCCTGCCGATTATGAACAGATTAGTGATACATCTGCTTATTTAACGATTCATGAAGGTAAATATCATCAGGTAAAGCGGATGTTTGAATATATCGGATGTCCGGTAACGTATTTGAAAAGGATTCGATTTGGAAATTTGACCTTAGATGGATTAGAAACCGGTGAATACCGTTCCCTAACAGAAAAAGAAATTGATCAGCTGCATCTATTAGTTTTACAGGAGAATGAATGATGAAATACGAAGAAGCAATTCAAACCATTCCACTTGGGAAATACCGCCACTTTAAAGGCAATGAATACGAAGTAATCGGCATTGCCAAACACAGCGAAGATGAAGAAGCCATGGTAGTTTATCGTGCTTTATATGGGGATGGTATCCTCTGGATTCGCCCTGCCGATATGTGGAATGAAACTATCACAAGAGATGGCAAAACCTTCCTTCGCTTCGCTAAGATTGATGAGAAGTAGTGGTTTCTTAGTGTAAAGTATTTGTGGAATAAATACTAAATGTTCCTATAAATCATCAGAAATACAAATCTTAAATATACAAGTAAGATTGT
>CACYBS010000396.1 GCA_902772725.1 Erysipelothrix rhusiopathiae | reverse complement strand
GCGTTTCACATTAGATCTTCAGTTCTTTGCTTCTAAAAAGGGTGTAGGTTCCACTAAGAACGGTCGTGACTCTCATTCAAAACGTCTGGGAGCTAAGTTGGCAGATGGACAATCCTGCCATGCCGGAAGTATCATTTACCGTCAGCGCGGTACTAAGATTCATCCGGGTACAAACGTTGGACGCGGAGCTGACGACACATTGTTTGCACTTGTAAACGGTGTTGTTAAATACGAACGTCTGGGCAAAGATAAGAAAAAAGTTTCTGTTTACCCTGAGGCTTAATTAAAGAACACAGATCCCGACAACACGGGGTCTTTTTTATGAAAGGAGGATTGCCATGTTTGTAGACCAGGTAAAGGTACATATCAAGGCAGGCAAAGGCGGCGATGGGCTTGTCAGCTTCCGTCATGAGAAATACGTGGCCTATGGAGGTCCTTTTGGCGGGGACGGCGGTAAAGGCGGCGATGTGATTTTTGAAGCAGATCCGGGAATGACTACATTGTTGGATTTGAGATATCATCGTAAACTGATTGCCGAACCCGGTGAAAAAGGTAAGAATAAGCGTATGCATGGGGCCAATGGCGATGATAAGATCGTAAAGGTTCCTTTAGGCACAATTGTAAAAAGAGAAGATAACGGACAGATTGTTGCGGATTTGACCGGTGAACATCAGCAGCAGATTGTTGCCAAAGGCGGCCGGGGTGGACGTGGCAATTTCCACTTCAAATCCAGCCGTAATACGGCTCCTAAATATGCCGAGTTAGGCTTTTTAGGAGAGGAATTTGACGCAATTGTTGAACTTCGTGTTTTAGCCGATGTCGGACTGGTCGGTTTTCCAAGTGTAGGAAAATCAACACTCTTGGATGCGGTAACCCGTGCTAAACCGGAGATTGCCGAATATCCATTTACTACTATTGCACCAAATGTGGGTGTCGTATCCACCAAGGATGGAAGAAGTTTTGTGATGGCTGATCTTCCGGGTCTTATTGAAGGAGCCAGTGAAGGGAAAGGTTTAGGTCATCAATTCTTACGCCATATTGAAAGATGCCGCGTAATTATCCATGTGGTCGATATGGGTGGAGAAGATGGTAGAGATCCGGTGGAAGATTATAAGATCATCAATGATGAGTTAGGTTCCTATCAGATGCGATTACTCGAACGTCCGCAGATTGTATGTGCCAATAAGATGGACTTGGAGCATTCTGAAGAGAACTTAAAGCGTTTTAAAGAAGCCTATCCGGATGTGGAAGTCTTTGAAACGACAACGATTATCCATGAAGGATTGGATCCGCTTTTAAGAAGAGCAGCAGATTTACTTGCGACAACCGATCCGTTCCCATTAATGGATGATTTAGGCGAAGATGCCGGTGTTATGTATACCTTTGAAGAAAAGAAACCGGATATCGTGGTTGATAAGCTTGGAGAGAATGTATGGCAGGTCAGCGGTCCAAAGGTAGAACGTGCCTTTGATATATCAAAACTCAATACTGAGGAAGACTATTATGACTTTGCCAATAAAATGAGGTATCTCGGCATAGATACAGCCCTTCGTGAAGCAGGATGTCAGGATGGGGATACCGTTCAGCTTTGCGGATTTGAATTTGAATTTATCGAGAATTAGATGTTGATGGACCAACATCTAATTTTTGTTTATAATAGACTTGTTATTTGAAAATCAGAGGTATGTTATGAAATTAATATCATGGAATGTAAACGGTATTCGTGCCGTACTCACAAAAGGATTTTTAGAGGTTCTGGATTTATTAGATGCCGATATTGTATGCATTCAGGAAACCAAGGCTCAGCCTGACCAGATTGAAATTGATGAGTCACTTTATCCATATCAATATAAGTTCAGTGCTCATAGAAGAGGATATTCCGGTACAGCTATTTTAAGCCGTATTGAACCACTTAATGTTACCTATGGAATCGGTAAGGAAGAACATGACAATGAAGGTCGTGTGATTACAGCTGAATTTGAAAAATTCAATCTTGTGACAGTTTATACTCCGAATTCCGGAGATGGATTAAAGAGACTGGATTACCGCATGGAATGGGATAAGGCGTTTAGAGAGTATATCCTTTCCTTAGAAAAACCGGTACTGGTATGCGGGGACTTAAATGTTGCCAATGAGGAAATCGATATTAAAAACCCGAAAACCAATCGAAGAAATGCGGGCTTTACCGATGAAGAAAGAAACAGCTTTAAAGAAAATCTGTTGACAATTCTAAAGGACAGCTATCGTACTTTATATCCTGAAAAAGTAGAGTACTCCTGGTGGTCTTATCGTTTTAGAGCCAGAGAAAAGAATGCCGGATGGCGTATTGACTATTGGCTGGTTGATGAAAGATTAATGGACAAGGTCGAAGATTCTAAGATCTTAACCGATGTATATGGTTCGGATCACTGTCCGGTAGAATTAGATATAAATATTTAGGTTTTTACCTCCATTTAGCGTATATATTAGTGTGTGATATAATTGATTTTAAATTGGAACGGAGTGATGAGCATGATCGCATTTGTGAACGGGATTGTACGACTTACACGGAAAGAGACGGTTGTGATTGATGTCAATGGTGTTGGATATGAAGTCTATATGGCCAATTCAGATATCCAGACCATCGGTGATGAGCTCTTTTTATACACTTATCAGCATGTGCGGGAAGATGCCATTCTTCTGTATGGCTTTGTGAAGGAAAACGATTATGAGGTCTTTATGCGTCTTATCAACGTAAAGGGAATCGGACCGAAAACAGCGCTCAATATGTTAGGAGCTATGTCCGGTGATGAGATGATTGAAGCCATTGAAAACGATGATGTAAAGCGGTTAAAGACATTACCGGGTATCGGTGCCCGTACAGCTTCTCAAATCGTATTAGATTTGAAGGGTAAGTTTGTGGCGATTGAAACCACCAAAGAAGTTAAGGTGGATAATCCTGTTTGGAAGGAGACCGAAGAAGCTCTTATGGCTCTTGGTTATCGTTCAAATCAATTATCTGCGGTACGCAAAGAATTTTCACACAATAAGGATTTAAACGTTAATGATATGTTACGAAAGGCTCTAGCCTTTCTGGCAAAGAGAAATGGGGTATAAAATTTGACAGCACGTGAAGTAGATGCAGCATATCAGGCTGCCGATGATATTGAAGAAAGCCTTCGTCCGCAAACGTTAAAGGATTATATCGGACAGAAGTCTTTAAAAGAAAACTTAAGAGTTTTTATCAATGCCGCAAGACAAAGAGAAGAAGCTTTAGACCATGTACTTTTCTACGGCCCTCCAGGACTTGGTAAGACAACACTTGCCAACATTTTAGCCAATGAAATGGGTGGACATTTAAAAACTACCAGCGGACCTTCCATAGAAAAAGCCGGTGATTTGGCCGCACTTATGTCCACTTTAGAGCCTGGCGATGTATTATTTATCGATGAGATCCATCGACTTTCGAAGCAGGTTGAAGAGATTCTATATCCTGCCATGGAAGATTATTGTCTGGATATCGTATTAAAGGATGGTACTGCTGTAAAGACCATTCGTCTGCCGCTTCCTCCGTTTACTCTTGTAGGTGCAACAACACGGGCAGGGGATTTATCCGCTCCGTTACGAGACCGTTTTGGCATTGTTTCACAGCTGGAATATTACGATATTGATGATCTTTCCAAAATTGTCTCTCGGACAGGACGGGTCATGAATACAGAAATAGAGCCGGCAGCAGTACGGGAAATTGCGATGCGAAGCCGCGGTACTCCGCGTATTGCCAACCGCTTATTTCGCCGTGTACGGGATTTTGCCCAGGTTTATAATGAAGGTTATGTATCCCTGGATGTTGCCAGAGATGCGCTTAACCGCTTAAGCGTAGACCGTTTGGGACTGGATAATGTCGACCATAAATATCTGCTTGGAATTATTGAACGCTTTAGAGGCGGACCGGTAGGACTGGAAGCGATTGCCTCCAGCATCGGTGAAGAAGCGACCACACTTGAAGATGTTTATGAACCATATCTTCTTCAAATCGGTTTTATCAGCCGTACACCAAGAGGACGTATTGTAACCCAGAAGGCATATGATCATTTAAAGATTACCCATCAACCGGATTTATTTGATGAATAGAATAAAGGATTAGTACCTTGTAGGGCGCTAATCCTTTTTTTAGAAAGGAAGATACTTTATTTCAAATTTGCGTTATAATACCACCGTATGGAAAATTTAAACAGTTTAGTAAAAAAGGTTCTGACACATTTAGAACCCGATGAAAATAAATGGGAATATTGGTTGTCTCAACAGGAATTAGAACCAATTTCTAACTCTGAATGCATCAAGCAGTTTGTATCTATGATGAGCTGGGCTAAGGAGAATGATGAGAAGGTAATCGTTGCGGGCGATTACGATTGCGATGGCATCATGGCTACAACAATTATGGTGGATGGTTTACGACGCTTTGGGATTGAATGCGGCTTCTATATTCCGGACCGTATCCGTGAGGGATATGGACTGAATGAGAATACCGTCCGCTTAGCTCATCAGAAAGGTTATGGAATTATCGTTACCGTCGATAATGGTGTAAAGGCTTCTGAAGCATTAGAATTGGCCATGGAATATGGCATGATGACCGTTGTTACAGACCATCATACTATTGAAGGTGAAGTCGACTCTGATGTATTGGTACATCCTACTTTAATGGAAGCACCTTTTGAAAGTTTATGTGGGGCAGGCGTTGCCTATGAGTGTATGCGTGCTCTAGGTGTAGATACACCTTATCATCTTGAATGTGCTGCCATCGCTTCCATTGGGGATGTCATGGTTGTAAAGGGTGAGACACGGGCCATCATTCAAAAGGGAATTGAAAGCCTAAATCAAACCCACGAAAAACATGTATTTGCGCTTGTGAATGACCGCGTTTTAAATGAGCAGAGCATTGCCTTTCAGCTTGTACCTAAACTCAATGCGGTAGGACGCTTATCCAACCTTGCCAATGTCAACAATGTTGTACGTTACTTTTTAAGTAATGATATGAAAGATATCAACGGTATGAAAGCACAGATTATCAACATCAATGATCGCCGTAAACAGATGAGCGATTATATGTGTTCCCATGCTGAAACGAAAGTGAATCCTGTAGAAAAAGTTATTCTGGTATCCGATCCCGGATTCCATGAAGGAATTATCGGTTTGGTTGCCGGAAGCTTATCCTCTAAATACAATAAACCGGTTATTATCATAGCCGAAAATATAGAAGGGTATAAAGCTTCTATGCGCTCTCCGGATGGCTTTGACTGTATGGAATTCCTTCATGATTTTGATAAATTTACAACCTTTGGAGGACACTCCCAGGCTGCCGGATTCTCTTTTGATCTTAGAGATTTCAAAGCCTTTAAAGAATATGTTCGCACTCGTGCTGCTTCTTATAAATGGAAACCGATTCCCAAGGATACGATATTGATCGATCCAAATGAATTAAATACGACCTCTATTGAAGCCCTGGATATTCTAAGACCGTTTGGAGCCGGATTTGAACTTCCTGATTTTGAGATTTTATCTCCTGAGATCAAGAATGTCTTTGATATACAGGGAGGCAAACATCGAAAGTATACGCTTGATAGCGGTCTTCAATGTATGCACTTTAATCAAAGTAATGATAACCGTATGCAGTCGGTTATGGCTGTATCTTCCTTTTGCGGTACGGTATCGATCAATCAATACCGGGGCAGAAAGGATGCCAGCTTTATCATTTCCGATATCAAATACAAGTAAAGATTCGTCTTTACTTTTTTTATCGTAAAATAATTATCGATAAACGATAAAATGTTGTTGACAAACGTTTATTATCATTGTACATTATAGTTGAAATTAACGATAAACGATAATTAATTATCAAAAAACGATGGAGGTAAAATCATGAATCAGGAAAAATTAATTAAAAGTGCTAACACGATGTATACGATTGTCAACATTTTAGAAAAGGTTGTATTGGTAGGACTTGTACTCATCGTACTAGGAGCCGGACTTATTTTCTTTGTACCAAAGGGACAAGCTGTAACGATGTCAAAGATATCCGTTGGAACACTAACGATGGAACTATATGATAATGCCATGCCGGCCGAGTCTTTCCAAATCCAAACCACTTTAATTGGGATGGCTGCAGCTGCGATCATCTGCTTGATGGTATTCTTCGGATTACGTATTGTGAAAGATATCCTGGCCCCGATGAAAGAGGGAAGACCATTTGAACACAGTGTTTCTCTTGATATCAGAAAATTAGGCCTTCTGGTATTGTTTGGCGGCATCGTTGGACAGGGTGCTATGTTTGCGACAAACTTTATGTGGATTCATAATCTGGATCTTATGACTTTCTTTAACAGAGAAGTTGTCAAAAGTATTACAATCAATAATTCGTTCAGTTTAAGCTTCGTGTTTATCGCATTATTGTTGTTCTTACTGTCCTATGTATTTGAATATGGCTGGCAGCTTCAACAGGAATCAGATGAAACATTATAGGGAATTGATATGGGTAAGATTATATTACGGCTTGACAGGGTCATGGCTGATCGCAAGATCAGTTTAAAAGAGTTATCCGAAAAGGTAGGGGTATCCAATGTGAATCTTTCCAAGATGAAGACCGGAAAGATCAGCGCTATTCGCTTTTCCACCTTAGAAGCGATATGCGAAGCTCTGGATTGCCAGCCGGGGGATATTCTTGAATATCTGCCGGAAGAAAGTGAATAAGTTAAATCAAAGTAAAGATCGCAATTTATCTTTACTTTTTTGTTCAATAATATTAAATTTACTTTATCTATTAATTAGGTGTAAAATTAAGTCAAAGTTTTCTTATTCCAAGAAAGAGGTGGATGAAAATGGATTATAAGAAGTATATTGCAAGTGTGGAAGGCTTCCCTAAAGCAGGAATCATCTTCCGCGATGTTACTCCAATTCTTGAAAAACCGGAGGTTATGGGTGCAGCAGTGAAGGATATGGCACAATATGCCAAAGACCGTGGTGCTGATATCATTTTAGGACCGGAAGCTCGTGGTTTTATTTTCGGTGTACCTGTAGCACTGGAAGCAGGCTTAGGATTTGCTCCGGTTAGAAAACCGGGTAAATTACCTCGCAAGACAATTTCCCAGGAATATGAATTAGAATACGGAACAGATACTTTATGTATGCATGAAGATGCCGTAAAACCGGGTCAGAAAATTGGGATTGTGGATGATCTTCTGGCAACCGGTGGAACAGT
>CACYBS010000395.1 GCA_902772725.1 Erysipelothrix rhusiopathiae | reverse complement strand
CATCCGCATTGCGGATGACACCTCGTTCATAACGCGAACCACGTCAATGCCTCATTTCTTTCGACATTGAAGCTCCAAGACACGTTCAGAAAGTTTGTAGTCATGACTTGCACCAACCGTCAATTCTCTATCACACAAAGCTTTCTTACTACTTCTCTTCTTAGCGATAAACAAATTATACACGTTTCAGTGGTTTTTGCAACTATTTACAAAAAATGAAAACAATTATTTCAGTCTTAATATTTACTTATGATTCGCTGTACCATTCTCCAACTTAGAAATATCTGCCTGTATAATTCCCGTAAGTAAAAATCATTCTTTCTTGGTAATACCCTTTTCATTTCTTGCATCAATCATAGCCCGAATAATCTGAAATTCAGGTTCCAAGGCATCCCACTCTACTTTAAAATCCCTATTTTCCATTAATTCATTACTTGTATCTTTTACATATCTTGTCATGTTTATTTATCCTTTCTTAGGAAATGTTCTCTCAATTTCAAGCTGAAACAATCATTTAAAATTCATTCGGTCATTTTGCATGATTTCATTCGGTCATTTTGCATGATTTCATTCGGTCATTTTGCATAAATTAATCTGTGTTATATCCTCCATTATCTTCCATTACTTCTAGAGTCGGCATCATGTTTTTATTTAGATATCCGAGTTGCCGAAGATACGACTCATATATACGAGTTTCTGTTAAGGGTAGTGTTATTATTGTTCGATCTGGCAAATTATTGCCAAACAGTTCTTCCACAAATGGTTCTTCTAACCCTGCTTCTTTCCACGCAAAATAAATATTTGGTACACCGGAACCTGCATGTTCTCCAAGGCCAATTAAATTAAGCATCTTAAAAAGCGATTTATTTCTAGGAAGAGTAATACCCCCCTTTAACATTTGATCCTTTCCGGTAGGAATCGTACCGGGGTTAGCCATCACAATTCGGTCCGGATATTTCTCTATGACTACACTTCCGGGCTGGTAAAAGTCCGTATTCACAAGACAATTCACCAGAGCCTCACGTACAGCATCATGAACCGGTGTCCTGTCTATTCTGATTCCATTCACAAGTTGAAACGGTTTCTTTAAATCTAGTTCCAACTTTGCACTAACGCGTGTGAAGAAATCAAATACATTTCCGGACCATTCGGGTTCTTGAGAAAATATACGGTCTGTCCAGCGAATACCTCCAATCATGTGTTCTCGATAATCTAGAAAATAATTCGGATATTCCCTTGTAATTCGTTCCTCTTTTCCAAACATCAACAGCCCGGCTGCTGTTTGTTTAAGAACACCATCTTGATCACTTAAAGCTCCTATCTTAATCAGAAAATCAGTATCATCTAATTGAGTCCAAGCTGAACCATCATGATAAATATTATAGCGAACCCTATATGAATGAATGGTTTGAGCATCCAAATCTACTTTCGAGTCCAAAACTCTGTCATCCGCACTATCAAACGAATCTCGAATCATTGCCTTAACTTCTTGAATTGTACATTTATAATCGCCTTCAAAGTCACGTCGATAGGTTCCACCATAAACATCATTATTAATAAATATGGGCTTTAATTGTTTTGATGCTCTAGGTACCTTAATCACCAAAATCACATCACCCCCGACAAAATACTCTTCTACATCTGTTTCGTTTATTAAACAATGTGATACTTTACTGCGATTATGAATTGTATTCCAAAAATCTCTTTTTAACTTTGTTAAGTTGCTCAATCCCGTGGTTTTCCAAAACCCATTTTTCTTTTCAGCCACTCCACAGATAATGCAGCCTCCATACGTATTTGCGAAAGCTGAGTACGTTTCCCAAAGTGTTGAGGGAAGACCGCCATTGGCAGCCTTAACTTCTAATCGATTGTTTTCACGATATTCTTTAAATCGATTTAAATCAAAATTCATTATATACACCTCCAATATTCAAATACGAAAAAATATTGAAATAGGTGAAAATATTAAAAAAAATCCGCTTATTTTTCCGTTTCAAGTAATCGATTATCAAATCAAAAAATTAAGAATAAACTTGAACAAAAGACTAATACCTTTTTTTTGACTTACTTTACTCATTATCATTACCGTTTAATATATTGCACTCACTCCAACACCCACATTTCAACACACACTTAAATCCAGAAGGCAGTGTTAAGAGCGAACAGACAGAATATATAAAATCACCTGCCCTCTGTAATATCTAATATGCCAAAAATATAAAAAAAGGCTGATTCATTTCGAATCAACCCTTCATAGAACTTAAAGTGAAAATGCGTACTTCAACTTTGAAACGAATCCTTACAAAGCTTTTGATAGTATGTCATATGATTGTCGCGAAAAGTGATAATTGATTATCTTTAAGTTATTTAAATTGAATGATTAGCTTCTTTCCCAAACCCTTAGCGATTCTCTGTAAAGTTCTTATAGAAGGATTTGCTGTACCATTCTCCAACTTAGAAATATCTGCCTGTGTAATTCCTGTAAGTAAAGATAATTCTTTCTGGGTAATACCCTTTTCATTTCTTGCATCAATCATAGCCCGGATAATCTGAAATTCAGGTTCCAAAGCATCCCACTCTGCTTTAAAATCTGCATTTTCCATTAATTCATTAAGTGTATCTTTTACATATCTTGTCATGTTTATTGACCCCTTCTTAGGAAATGTTCTCTTCGATCTTTTGCCAGTTTAAACTCTGAGGGTGGAGTTCTCAGCGTTTTCTTAGTAAAACCATTTGTCAATATTATTCTTCTATCCTCAAAGAAAAAATAAAGAACTCTTGTCGAATTTGAACTCTGTTTGATTCTTAGTTCAAATATACCATCTCTTAAATATTTAGAATAAGGTGCTCCAAGCCTTGCTCCATATTCTTCCAATAAGGAAATAGTCCTCAACACCTTCGCCTTCATTTTATAATCCAGCGATAGTATATACTCTTCTACAGGTAATGAGCCGTCATCTTTCTGGTAATACTCGGCTTTATACATAAATCTCCTTTCAATAAAAGAATATATGTTTTATCATATATTGTCAATTAATTTATCATTTGAACAATTTGTTAAATTATACGGATTTATAAGTCATCCACCGTCATTCGTTGTATTCAAGAATGAATCAAAATTTTAATAGCATAAAGAACACGAGGGATAGTCCTAAACTCTCCACTGAAAACACACAGAGAAAAAGAAATGCCGGGAAAAATCAGATTTAAGGTAGAGTTAACTCTTTCACAATATCGGCATTATTCTATTTTTCTGCCGTTCTTGCTACAGTCTTTCATCTTAAGTCTCGTAAATCGATTTAAATCAAAATTCATCATACACACCTCCAATATTCTAATACGAAAGAATATTCAAAAAAGGCGAAAGTATTTAATGATTGTCATCGCGTAGTTGTTTTCCATCCAGCCATAGGATGTTTCTCTATCCTCTTTACAATATCTTCATCTTCAAACAACAATTCAGGGAGATTCTCACCATTTTGAAAACGATCCATATTTTCGAGAAACTATTTCTAACTCTGTTTTACTATACATCGGCATTCAATAACCCTCCGTTTTCATTTGAAAAAACAATTCCGGGACAATCAAATTCCACTCAGATATAAACTTTCCTTTTTTATAATCCTTAGAAATATATCGGGTGCTTTTACCGGATTTTTCTTTACACAATGAAAAAAAGAATCTGATAAGTTTATTTGTCCTTGATACTGTTGCAGAATATAACCGGTCTTTTGATATAAAAACTGAATGTTGTATTGCTCCAAATATTGCACTAAACGATCTTCATTCACCCGTAGAATGCTTTCAATATTTGCGATTACTTCCTCTGAACCAGCAATCCAATCCATATCTTTAATACTATCCAAAACTGTTCTTTCGAGATTTGTCACTTTAATCCCCCGCTAAATTCCGGAACATCAATTCCTTCAATAATTTTGGGCTTAATATAGCGAATGATGCCATCAAACTCAAAACTTTTGAATTCTGTCATCGATCCAACATAAACTTCATAAAAAATCTGATTAGAAAATTCATAATACTCCATTGCAGTATGATGCGAGATAAAAGAAGTATTGGTGATTGAACTTGCTATCTGATAACGGTCAGCTACCGGGTTACCGTTTTTCCCATTTATGCATGTATAACAATTACGCCGTATTCGAGCTACCATTTTATCATCTACCATTTTTTAAGTGCCGCATGAGCACCGCTATCTGAATTGAAGTGTTCTTTAACATCTTCGAAAGAAAATACCGGTTTACTTAATAATTCGAAATAAAGGTTCATCTGTTATGCCTCCACTTTACTATAACGATGTTAATATAGTATTATTTGCACTATTGTCGTTATTTTAAAGATATTCTATCTATAGCCCGGTTTATAACTTCACAAACACTCCTACTAGTTTTAATTCATTGGATATTTTCAACTTTGATTCTTATCTGATCATTCATGTTTGTTCCGTATATCCTCAAACACCTCTTCGGCTGGTTTAGTTCTCCCTGCTAACATGTCCTGATATCCTTTATCCAATAGATCAGAGACTTTCTCATGTGGAACTTGTGCAATATTAAATAACATGTTTTTCTTCTCATCATGTTTTACATTTTCAAACTTATTCTTTTCCATTTTACAGTCCTCCCACACTTCTAAACCAAAAATTCAACTAAATCCAGAAGGCAGGGTTAAGAGCGAACAGACAGAATATTTATATGATTCCCTGCCCTCTGTAATATCTAATACGCCAAAACATAAAAAAAGGCTGATTCATTTCGAATCAACCTCTAATTGAATTAACCCTTAATCTGAGACATTACTTCTTCTGCAAAGTTGTCTTCACGTTTTTCAATACCTTCACCGGTCTGATAACGTACAAACTTAGATACAGAAGCTTTGTTGTCCTTTAAGTAGTTAGATACTTTTGCCTTAGGATCTAAGAAGAATTCCTGATCCATTAAGCACTGATCCTTG
>CACYBS010000394.1 GCA_902772725.1 Erysipelothrix rhusiopathiae | reverse complement strand
TCATCGGTCCGGAAGCTTTGATGATCCATACCGATATGATTCCAAGTGAAGAAGATGTATTAAATGTCTTACACAAAACGTTTAGAGATATCAATATTCCGGATATTAAGATTGTTCGGGAAATTAATGAATTCATGTTGACCGGAGCTATGTTGTGGGGAGTAAATAACGAATGAAAAAATTAGTGATATTTGATGTAGACGGGTTAATACTGGATACCGAACACCAGTGGCAGATTACCTGGGATATTGTTGGCAAAGAGATGGGGCTGGATGGATATTCCGAATTTCTTAAAATTGTCGGTACAACCGGCAAAGATGTCAGCCGGGTTTTAGAAAGGGATTTCGGCAAAGAAAAGGCAGATCTGTTCCTAGAAAAGGTTCGCCAGATCGGACCGGACCGCATTGAAAATTATTTAGAAGTAAAGCCGGGCTTATATGAGCTATTGGATTTTCTCGATGAAATGAAGATCTCAAAGGCGGTGGCAACGGCGACCAATCGTAAGGATACGCTGCATCGTTTTGAAAAGGTTCATATCAACGGACGATTTGATGTGACGGTGTGCGGTGATGAGGTTCATATTCGAAAACCGAATCCGGAAATCTACTTAACTACATTGAAAAAGGCAGGAATCGATGCCAAAGATGCACTGATTTTAGAGGATTCTGTTGTCGGAGTAGAGGCAGCTTACAGAGCCGGAGTGGACTGCATAATGATTCCGGATCTCATTCCACCGACGGATAAACAGAAAAAAGAAGCCAAAATAATCGTAAAAGATTTATATCAAGTCATTGAAATACTAAGAAAAGGTGATATTTAGTCCTCTTTTTAGTTAAATGTAACAGATTACAATATATTTTCTGAAAATATTTACATTTTTTCTTTACAAAATCAGAAAAAGGATTAATATACTTCTTGTGAAAACAAATTATTGTTTTCGGGAGGTAAAACTTATGAATAAAAAAGAATGGATCCGTAATTTACATGCGATCATGGAGTACTATGCAGACTTCTATGGCGCAAAAGAAGAAAAGATTACGGAGGTATATAAAAAGGAGATTGAACAGTACGCAGAAATGATGTCTGAGTCTAAATCTTCTAAGGAGCGTGACATGATCATGAGCTTGTTCGCCAGAGCTGCCCGCTCATGGGCCATGGAAGCGGATGAAAAGATGAACCGCCGATATATGGTAAACGAAAACCTGGTAAAGAGTGAATCGGTAAAGAATCATTTAAAGGAAATGGCAAATCGTGTAAAAGGCTTCTTATACCGTGATAAGGTAGATCTTGATACGATGTATCAATATGCCAAGGGATGTAATCTTTACGAAAGTGTTTTAACACAGAATGCACGCCGTTTACAGGCAAGTTTGGTTCGATAAAAAAATGTGGAAAGATTTAAATCTTTCCACATTTTTTTGTCTTGATTAAGCTGCGCACCAGCCGCCGTCAACGGCAAGCTCTGCACCACTTACATAAGCGGCATCATCGCCGGCAAGGAACAAGCAGGCTCTTGCGATTTCGACCGGCTGACCCGGAGCCGGAGCTGTTGCCAGGTTTGGCTGTAATTTGCCATAAGATTCCATATCCGGCATACCCATTGCGTTGGCAATTTCAGTTGCGAAACCACCTGCAATAATCGCATTGGAACGGATGTTGTCGCCTTTATACATGTAGGCTGTATTTTGAGAAAGGGAAACAACAGCTGCCTTGGATGCACAATATACGGCACCGGCACAAGTTTTCTTAGCACCCTCGGATGCGATATGAATGATGGATCCCGGAGTACCCTGCGCCTTAAATGTTTGAACGGCTTTTCTTGTTGCATAGAAAGGTCCGAACACATTAACTGCAAATACAGAATCTAATTTTTCATTTAAGAATTCACCAACACCTGCCATGTTGTCCATGATACCGGCATTGTTGACAAGAATATCTAATTTTCCAAACTTTTCAACCGCAAAATCAATCATGCCTTCGTTGACTTCTTGAGATGAGATGTCACCCGGATATACGGCAACTTTACCTTCTTCACCGGCTAAGTCAGCTGCCAGCTGCTCTAATCTTTCTTTTCTTCTTGCGACTGCTACGACATTAGCGCCTTCTTTGGCAAACAATGTAACGATTTCTTTGCCCATACCGCTGGAAGCACCTGTCACAACGGCAGTCTTACCACTTAATTTTCCCATGGTTTATTCCTCCTAAGTTTTTAGTTATTTTTATTATATCGGAAAGGACATCATTATAAAATTAAATCTTTAATAACTTCCGATGCCATTATTAATCCGGTCACGCTGGGAACAAAGGATACACTTCCCGGAACCGGGGCATTGCCTTTTTTCTCACCGTTAGATGCCGGAACTAACGGTTTTTCTTTGGAGTAAACGACTTTCAGCCTCTTAATGCCTCTTTTTTTAAGTTCACGACGCATAACCTTGGCGAGCGGACACATGGAAGTTTGATAAATATCAGCCACCTCCATAGCTGCCGGATTGAGTTTATTGCCGGCTCCCATTGCGCTGATAATCGGAATATGATATTGGTCGCAGGCCATAATGATATCAAGCTTGGCCGTTACGGTATCTACGGCATCAACGACATAGTCGTATTTTGTGAAATCGAACTTGTCTCTTGTATCCGGTAAATAGAAACAGTTATGAATTTCTACAACCGCATTTGGATTGATCTGAAGGATTCTTTCTTTCATCACTTCGGTTTTAGCTTTGCCTACGGTGGAATCCAGGGCAATGATCTGTCTGTTGATATTGGTAATTGAAACGGTATCGTTATCAATCAAATCAAAATGACCGACACCCGATCTTGCCAGGGCTTCACAGACATAGCCTCCCACACCGCCGATGCCAAATATCGCAACATGGGATTTTTCTAATATATCCATTGCGTCTTTTCCTAATAAGAGCTCTGTTCTTTCAAAGCGGTTTTCCATATTATCACCTAATTTCTGATATTAGAAATATGGCATTGAAGTATTTAAAAATCAAGGCTTTTGTTTGACGGGTATTATAAGAGCTCATACAATAAAGGGCAGGGAGTGATGGAATGACTGAACAAAATTTCACAAAAGGTAAGATTTTCGGACCTTTAATGCGTTTTACAGGACCTGTTATATTGGCATTATTGCTGCAGACGATGTATGGTGCCATCGACTTGATGATTGTCGGAAAATTTGCCACTTCGGCTGATGTATCTGGTGTATCAACCGGTTCACAGATCATGATGACATTTACCAGCGTTGCTGCCAGTTTTTCTACCGGAGCTACGATTCTTCTTGGCCAGCAGATTGGCATGGGCAAGGGAAAAGAAGCCGGAAAAACCATCGGTGCCGGTATTGTTCTGTTTGCGGGTATTGCGATGTGTTTAAGCTTATTTCTGTTTTTATTGGCATCACCGATATCTACATTAATGAATGCCCCTGTGGAAGCTTTTGATAAAACGGTACAGTATGTGCGTATATGCGGAGCCGGAACCTTTGTGATTGTAGCCTATAACTTGATCGGCAGTATCTTTAGAGGTATCGGGGATTCAACAACACCGTTGATTACCGTTGCGATTGCCTCGGTTGTTAATATCTTTGGTGATTTAGCCTTAGTGGCAGGTTTCAATATGGGAGCAGCCGGAGCTGCCCTGGCAACTGTAGGAGCCCAACTTATCAGTGTATTGTTGTCGCTGGTATTTATTGCACACCGCAAGCTGCCATTTGACTTCCATAAATCGGATATTCAGGCCAATGGTTCTATCATGAAACGGATCACATCGATCGGTGCACCGATCGCCATTCAGGATTTTTTAGTAGGACTTTCCTTTATGGTGATTCTTGCGATTGTCAATAACTTAGGCTTAACGGTTTCGGCAGGAATCGGTGTAGCGGAAAAGGTATGTGCTTTTATCATGTTGGTGCCGATGGCATTCTCACAATCGGTTGCTGCCTTTACCTCACAGAATGTGGGAGCGCTGCAGTTTGACAGAGCCCAAAAAGGTCTTACATATGCGATTTCAACTTCACTTGTGTTTGGCTTTATATTGGCCTATTTGGCTTTCTTCCACGGTTCCTTATTAAATGGTTTTTTTACCAATGATACAGCTGTAATACAGGCGGCCTCTGAATACTTAAAGGCCTATGCCATCGATACGATCTTAGTATCTTTACTGTTCTGTTTCATCGGATATTTTAATGGCTTTGGACTTACTAAATTTGTGATGATTCAGGGAATCATCGGAGCCTTTTTAGTGCGTATTCCGGTATCCTATATCATGGCAGGTATTGAACCGGTATCTTTGTTCCGCATCGGACTTGCGACGCCGGCTTCCAGCTTTGTTCAGATTCTGTTATGTTTTGGATGTTCAATCTATGTAAAGAAGAAGGTCATCCCGGAAATGTTGAAAGGAAATTAATATGGAAATCGCATTTGGAGAAGATGTTTTTCGTAAATATAAATGTATTCGCAAGCTGAAAGATTCAACTTTTGAAGTATTAGGCAATGATATACAGGTAGTAAAGATAATTGATATTCCTGTCAATCAATCGGATATCTTTGATCTGTTGATGAAAGATATGAATATGGCGTCCATTGAAGAACATTATAAAAAAGAAGCTGACCGTATCACTAAGCAGCTGGAACGCTTTGCCTATTTAAAAGAGGATTCACATATCTTTAAGCACGATGAATTTGAGGTCTCTAAGATTCCGGGAGGGACCGGATGGCGGATCAAGATTCTTAAGGATAGGATGATAACCTTGAAAGAGTATAGAGAAGTTCATGATATGACAAAACCAGAGCTTATCCAATTAGGATTAGATCTTTGTGATGCCTTAATTGAAGGATTAAATGCAGGATGCCATCATGGACATATCTGTATGGAAAATATTTATATCAGCCCTAAAGATCATTTTTTATCAGATGATTTTTCAATCCGGGAATCTAATGATATGATGGATTTACAGAAATTATTATCCCAGCTGGGATTGGATGTACCTTGTAAAGAGGATCCATGGAAAATGAAGGAGTGTATTTATGAAATTCAGTGATATTGATTTTTCCGCATTAGGAAGAATATTCGACAATATGAGTGATGAAGAAAAAGCGCAATTGGATCAATATGCGCAAAATATGATGGAAGGAATGGATTTTCCGACTCCGCCGGCACCGCCGGAAGAAGCAGTGGAAGAAGAATCAACCTTCTACGAAACATTAGGTATTGATGAAAAAGAATATGAGCATCTTCCTGAAGCAGCCTTAGATCAAATTGAAGCTGCAGTGGATTTTGAAGATTATTATGAAGATACACCGGAAGAAGATTTTTCTGCCTCCGTATTATTCTATGCCAAAGCGGTTTTGACATTGCTCAGAAATTATCATTATCCTTTGTATAAAGATATCCTGGGTATTGATTTAGGCATGGTTCAGACTACAACTCTCCAATCCTTCCTGCAGCCTTTAATGGATGAGGCAAATATCGCCAAATTCGTTGAAAAGGAATTCGGAAGCGAGAAGGCATGGAACCAGCATAAAAATGCTCTCCAGCAGGTTGATCTGATGTTGAAACGAGCAGAATATGATTTTATTTCCATTCATGATCTGCAGGCGCTTGAGACATTGTTGTTTAAAGAAGAAGAGATTCTTCGTATCGGTAAACTTACCGGAATCGAAAAATATTTAGATGCTGAATAAAAAGGAGCAGGCAATTGCTCCTTTTTCACGGCAAAAGAAAACCTGTCCATAGACAGGCATGAATTTATACATTAGTCACCAAACAGCGAGTCAACATTGGATTCCAGAATGGCTCCGGAAGCCGGGTCGATTTCATATTCATATTCGGTAGTACCGTGATAGAATTTCACGTTAATCTTTGTGAAACCATCGTCAAATTCTGTATAGGATCTGATGAATGTAACATCACTTTCTGTAAATCCGGCATTGTTGAGGGCAATTTCTTTTACCTGGTCTAACGAAATAGATTGACCGTTATTTGATGTAGTCTGAGCCACATGAGGCGTCATTACTGTTTGTGAGATTGTGCCGGCGGCAATTCCTGCCGCACCTAATAAACATGTACCGATTAAAGCTCCTCTAATAATTGAAATCATAATATATATCCTCCTATTTTCTTTTTTTTTGTTTACGGGGATATCTTAACAAATCCATAATCACAGAATAGTTACACTATCTAGATACACGGATGTTTTTTATCGATTTTAAGATTATAGAAATTCAGACTGTTTTCAAAAAAATATCCCGCCTGATATTTTATTCAGACGGGGTTTTATCATCCAGAGGGGGACGGATTGAACAAACTATTTTCTTTTCTTAGTCATCGTATACAGAATCGGTGCTGCACTCTAAGATCTTTCCGGTTGAGACCTCGATATCATATTCGTATTCGGTTTCTCCCTGTACGAATTCTACCTTGATCTTTTCAATACCATCATCAAATTCCTGTTTTACTTTTGTGAAGGTTACATCACCTGCGGCAAAGCCTGCATCTTTTAAGGCAATTTCCTTAGCCTGATCTTTTGTGATGGCACCTTTAGCGGTAGATGTGGTGTTGTTTGCTTCGATATCAAAGTCTTTGGATACGATTTTTCCGGTTACGGCATCGATATCGTAGTCGTATTCCTTGTTGCCTACCATGAATTCTACTTCATAGATTACTGCACCATCATCCGTATGAAGATGTACGGTTAAGTAAGAAGTATCCTTTTCCTTTACACCGGCATCCTTTAATGCGATCTTTTTAGCTTCATCTTCACTGATGTAGTTTGTAGAGGTGTTCTTTTTAACTACCTGGATCTGTTTTTCAGTATTCATCATCATCTGCGGCTTGGACATCTGTGTGCCTGCAGCTCCTAATAAACATGTACCAATAAGTACCATTTTTAACATTGTAAACATAAATATTCCTTCCTTGATCTTTACGATCTTATTTCCTTTGTTTTACGGTCTCATGATAACAGGGCTTCTATCACAAAAATGTCACAGTATAAAAAAAGACATCACCTTATGACGATGTCTTGACCGGTATCTGTGTGATTAATACCGCCGCAAACATTAATATACATCCAAGAAGCTCCGTAAAGGTAAGGGTCTGGCCTAATATGATCCATCCGCCTAATGCACTGAATACACTTTCTAAACACATTGCGATGGAGGCAACCGTTGGATTTAATTCTTTCTGACCGATAATCTGTAATGTGTATCCGATACCAGTGGAACAGATTCCTGTATAGAGGATGGGGATGATTGCCTGTTGGTAGCTTTCCCAGGTGGTATGTTCTAAAAATATGAAGAATGTAGAGAAGATGGCACATCCAAGAAATTGTGCCTGAGCCAGCAGAATCGGATTACAGATATCTACAAAATAATTGATAGAAAGAATCTGAAGTGCGAACACAAAAGCGCAGGCAAGTATATACAAATCTCCGATATTAAAACCGTCGGCATTGGTGGGATGACATAAAAGATATAATCCGGTAAGCCCGGCAATAACAGCAATCCATATGGCAGGGGATATTTTCTTTCCGGCAAACATCGATAATAAAGGAACGATGACCATATATAAAGAAGTAATAAATCCGGATTTGGCAGTAGTTGTATAACCGATGCCTTTCTGTTGAAGAAAGCTTGCCACAAACAACAGTCCGCCAACCACAAGTCCAGCTTTTAATAACTGCGTTTTATCTTCTCCGGTAAGATTTAATTTTCTTGCGGTCATAATGGATAGAGGCATGATCGATAAGGCACCTAACCAGCTTCTTGAAGCGGTGAAGGTATACGGACCGATCGCATCGGCTCCGATACTTTGTGCCACAAAGGCCATTCCCCAGATAAAAGCCCCTAAGACTAATAATCCTAAATGAAACCATTCTTTTTTATTCATGGTTAGAATTATACAAATTAAAATACAAATAAACAAGGTAAAATCATGGTATAGTGTCGCCTGCAAGTTTTAACTACCCATAAATGTGATGTGGCTTGGCATTAATATCGAATAAACCAACAATTTT
>CACYBS010000393.1 GCA_902772725.1 Erysipelothrix rhusiopathiae | reverse complement strand
TTTATCAATGCGACAGATTGTGCGGATTATCTTACTAAGAAGGGTATTCCGTTTAGAGATGCTTATAAGACAATCGGACAGCTTGTTGCCTATTGTATTGAAAAGGATTGTTCTTTAAAGGATGTAGATTTAGCTACATTGAAGACATTTAATGATGAATTTGAAGCGGATGTTTATGAAGCCATTGATTTAAAGACCTGTGTAATGCAGAGAAAATCACTTGGCGGTCCTGCACCGGAAGAGGTGGCAAGACAAATTCAAAACATTCAGAAGTTTTTAGGAGTGAACTAAAGTGAGTAAACCAAAAATATATATAGATGGACAGGCAGGAACAACGGGTTTAGAGATCATGACACGTTTAAAAGAACGTGATGATATTGAGCTTTTGATCATTAATGATGAAGATCGTCATAATGATAAAGTTCGAGCAGAGTTTATGAATGAGGCAGATCTTGTGTTCTTGTGTTTACCGGATGCAGCTGCCATTGAAGCAGTAAATCTTGTTACTAACCGCAAAACAAAGATCATTGATGCATCGACTGCTCATAGAACTGCCTCAGGCTGGGTGTATGGTTTACCGGAACTGGGTGACCATTTCAGAAACGGAATTCGAAGAGAAACGCGAATTGCCAATCCGGGTTGTCATGCCACCGGGTTTATCTCCATTGTATATCCGTTAATTAAAGGCGGAATCCTTTCTAAAAATGATCCGATCGCGGCTTATTCCTTAACCGGATACAGCGGCGGAGGCAAAAAGATGATTGCCGAGTATGAAGATGAAAATCGTGATATTTCATTATCGGCTCCGGGTTTATATGGCTTAGGTATGGCTCATAAGCACCAGAAGGAAATGCAGACAATTTGTGGATTACACAATGCACCATTATTTGTGCCGGTTGTGGATGATTATTATCGCGGTATGGCCACCAGCATTATGATTGAAGCCAATGCGGATGAAATACGCAAGTATTATGAATCGTATTATACAAATGGCATGATTACGGTACAGGATGGTCCGACAAAGGGTAAAATCTTTGCCAATGAGATGGCCAATAAGGATTCATTAAAGATTATTGTCAACGGACGTAAAGAACAGACGATTATTACAGCCTTATTTGATAATTTAGGAAAAGGTGCCTGTGGGGCAGCTATCCAGAATATGAATATCATGTTAGGCTTTGATGAAGATAAAGGTTTAGTAAGATAGGGGATATTATGAAAGAAATTACAGGAGGCGTATGTGCAGCCAAAGGCTTTATGGCCGGGGCTATACGCTGTGGTATAAAGGCATCTTCCGCAAAGGATGATACTGCCATTGTTTATTCCAAGGCACCGTGTAATACTGCTGCGGTATATACAACCAATGTTGTAAAGGCTGATTGTTTAAAGGTGACTAAGGAACATTTAAGTAACGGTATTTCTCAGGCAGTGATTGTCAATTCCGGCAATGCGAATGCCTGTGCGCCTAACGGCCGTATCAATGCCGAAAAGGAAGCTAAAGCCTGTGCCGATTTAGTTGGTGTGGATGTAAGTGATGTGATCGTCGCATCTACCGGTGTAATCGGGCAGGAATTACCGGTTCATGTTATCGTAGATAACGTACCGAAATTAGAAGTAAAAGAAAACAATTCCGATGCAGCAGCTAATGCGATCATGACTACGGATACGGTTATGAAAACGACTGCTGTTGAATTTGATGTCAACGGAACTACCGTACATATGGGTGGTATCTGTAAGGGATCAGGTATGATCCATCCTAATATGGGAACTATGCTCTGTTTTATCACAACGGATGCTAAGATTTCTCAGCCTTTATTACAGAAGGCATTATCATCCATCGTAAAGGTTACTTTTAACCGTGTATCGGTGGATGGAGATACATCAACCAATGATATGTGTGTTGTGATGGCTAATGGTTTAGCTGAAAATGATGAAATCAATTCAGAAGATGCAGCTTATGAAGTATTCTATGAAGCTTTACATCAGGTGATGAAGACCCTTGCGATCAAGATCGCATCGGATGGTGAAGGGGCATCCCGCTTAATTACGGTTACGGTTAAAAATGCCGAAACCGAAGATAAGGCAGAAACTTTAGCGAAAAGTGTAGCTTCTTCTTCCTTGTTTAAGGCAGCGATGTTTGGATCCGATGCCAACTGGGGAAGAGTACTTTGTGCTATGGGCTATTCCGGGGCTGAATTTGATCCGGAGAAAGTGGATGTAGATTTCTTATCGAGTGCCGGTAAGGTTTCGGTATGTGCATCCGGAAAGGCACTGGATTTTGATGAAGACATAGCTAAAAAGGTACTATCCGAAGATAGCGTAACGGTTGATATTGATGTACATGAAGGAAATGAAACAGTAACAGCCTGGGGCTGCGATTTAACATATGATTATGTAAAGATTAACGGAGATTATCGGACATGAAATTAGATGCAAATATCAGAGCCAATGTCTTAGTAGAAGCTTTACCGTATATCCAGCAATATTTCGGTAAAATTGTTGTGATTAAATACGGTGGGAATGCCATGATCAACGAAGATTTGAAGAAAGCTGTGATTCAGGATGTTGTATTACTTAACTTGATCGGTATTAAGGTAGTGCTTGTTCATGGCGGCGGTCCGGAGATCAATGAAATGTTAAATAAGACCGGTGTTAAGGGCCAGTTTATCGATGGTCTTCGTGTTACCGATGATGAGACCATGGATATTGTACAGATGGTACTCTGTGGTAAGGTCAATAAGAATCTTGTATCTCTACTTAGAAAGGCAGGAGGTAAGGGTATCGGTCTTGCCGGTATGGATGGAAATTTGTTTGAAGCCGTGAAATTAGATGATGTACATGGTAATGTCGGTGAGATTATCAATGTGAATCCGGAAATTGTATTAGATGTACTTGAAAAGGGATATATTCCGGTTGTCTCCAGCATTGCGGCAGGAGATGATCAGATGTCCAACTACAACATCAATGCGGATATCGCAGCGGAGAAGTTAGCAATTGCTTTAGGTGCTCATAAATTTATCTTACTTACAGATGTTATGGGACTGATGGAAGATCCAAAGGATGAGTCGACATTGATTCCTAGCTTAAAGGTATCCCAGGTACCGGTATTGGTTAAGGAAGGCATTATTTCCGGCGGTATGATTCCAAAGGTAGAGTGCTGTGTGGAAGCGGTTCGTCAGGGTGTATCAACGGTAAATATTCAGGATGGACGTGTGCCGCACTCCATCTTAATTGAAATTTTGAGTAACGATGGAATCGGAACGATGTTCTGGTAAGGAGCAGTTATGAGTTTTGAAACAATTAAAAAAAGAGAAAATGAATATGTGATGCATACCTACGGAAGAGTGGAACTCGCACTTGAAAAAGGTGAAGGATGTATCGTTACAGATTCAGAAGGTAAGGAATATATCGATTTAACATCGGGTATCGGTGTTAACTGTTTAGGACATAATCATCCGGTACTTGTTAAGGCAATTAGTAATCAGGCTGCCAAGATGATTCATTGTTCAAATATTTATTACAGTGAACCGATGACAGAAGTAGCTGAAAAGCTGGTAAAGGCATCCGGTTTGAATAAGGTATTCTTTGCGAATTCAGGAGCCGAAGCCAATGAAGGTATGATCAAGGTTGCCCGTAAATATTCCAGTGATAAATACGGAAAGAACCGTTATAAGATTTTAACGTTAGTTCAATCGTTCCATGGTCGTACGATGGTGACTTTAAAGGCAACAGGACAGGCTCGTTTCCATCAATATTTCTATCCGTTCCCGGAAGGTTTTGATTATATTCAAGCCAATGACTTTGAAGATTTTATCTCTCATGTAGACGATGAAGTCTGTGCCGTTATGATGGAAATGGTACAGGGTGAAGGCGGTGTTCTTCCTCTGGATAAAGAATTTGTCAAGAAAGTAACAGAATATTGTCAATCTAAAGATATTTTAGTACTTGTAGATGAAGTGCAGACCGGTATCGGTCGTACCGGTACAATGTTCTCTTATGAACAATACGATATTTTACCGGATATTATTTCGCTTGCCAAGGGACTAGGCGGAGGTCTTCCAATCGGTGCTGTGGTAGCCGGTGAAAAGTGTAAGGATGTACTGGTACCGGGTACACATGGTTCTACCTTTGGTGGAAACTTACTGTCCAGTGCTGCAGCCAATGCGGTATTGTCGGTAGTCAATAATAAGGATTTCTTAGCAGAAGTACGGGACAAAGGAAATACTTTCATGCAGAAGATCAGAGATTTAAATTCCAAGAATATTAAAGGAGTTCGTGGAATGGGTCTTATGATTGGTGTGATTGTAGATCCGGGTCAGCGTGCAGCTTATGTAGAAGAATTAAAAGATAAGGGGATTTTAGTTTTAACAGCAGGATCGGATGCGATTCGTTTGCTTCCACCGTTGGTGTTAACGTACGAACAAATTGATCAGGTTGTAGAAATCATGAAAGGGGTATTTGAATGAAGCATTTATTAACAATGATGGATTTATCCAAAGAGGATATTATTCGTATTCTTGATTTAGCTGACCAATTAAAATATGAAAGAAAACATGGAATTGCACATCCGCATTTAGCCGGTAAATCCATTGGTTTGATCTTCCAGAAGTCAAGTACACGTACTCGTGTATCTTTTGAGACCGGTATTTACCAATTAGGCGGACAACCTTTGTTCTTATCAAGCCGTGATTTACAGATTGGTCGCGGAGAACCGGTACAGGATACTGCCCGTGTATTATCCCGCTATTTAGATGGCATCATGATTCGTACTTTTGAACAGAAAGAAGTAGAAGATTTAGCTAATTACGGTTCTATCCCTGTTATTAACGGTTTAACGGACTATTGTCACCCATGTCAGGTATTAGCTGACCTGATGACAATTCGCGAATATTTCAGCGTTTTAGAGGGTCTGAAGATGTGTTATATCGGTGATGGTGACAACATGGCTAACTCTTTAATCGTTGGTGGTTTAAAGGTTGGTATGAAAGTTGCCGTAGCTACACCGGAAGGCTATAAACCGGATCCAAAGGTAATGGAATGGGCTGAAAAGAATCCGGACTTTACATGGACTACAAGCCCGGCTGAAGCTATTAAGGATGCCGATGTAGTATTTACGGATACCTGGGCAAGCATGGGTATGGAAGATGAAAAAGCAGTTCGTGAACAGGCTTTCCAGGGATATCAGGTAAATGCAGAATTAATGGCACTGGCAAATCCGAAAGCTATTGTTCAGCATTGTTTACCGGCATATCGTGGACAGGAGATCACGGAAGATGTTTTTGAAGCTCATGCGGATGAGATCTTCGAAGAAGCTGAAAATAGACTTCATGCACAAAAGGCCGTAATGGTTGAATTGATGAAGG
>CACYBS010000392.1 GCA_902772725.1 Erysipelothrix rhusiopathiae | reverse complement strand
ATTCAAATAATTTCTCATCTTCATATCCCCACCAGACATGATAACTCGGTGCAATCCAGCGGTTCATAATAGCGCTGGTATAATCCACGATATCGTAATGTCCATGCGAGCGGAAATAGAAATACCGTCCGCCAAAAATACCTTCCGACCCCAGTAAGAGCTCCTGGCGATATCCGTTGGCATGTAAGACATCACCTAAGCTGTAAGCTCCCGGAATATAGGATTCCTTACCGACATAATCATTGCCGCCGGCAGAAACATTCAGCGGAATACCGGCCGTCTGACCAATCATGGCCGCAACTGTCCAGTTGTTGAAATCCGGTACATTAAAGCCGTTATTTTCATTATTGTCGCCTTTAAAGGTCAAATTCTCGTTGGCTAAATCGGTCAATTCCCGAATGCGGTTTCCATCGATTTCAGCTCCATACAGGTTAGAATAGAAGGTCGGTTCCATATAGCCGCCGTTTTCTTTATCTTCATAAGTGGTTTCCATCGATTCTAAGAAAATGTAGACCAAATTACGTTTCTGTTCCGGGAATGTAAAGTTTACATCTCTGGCATCCACATAATATTCTTCATAAAATGTTGAAGAAGCATTTCGATTATCCAAATATTCAAAATAGCGAACTTTGTTTAAAAAGGATGAAAGACCTACACAGAAAACCACAACTCCTACAACCGGCAATGTCAAAGCTCTTAACAGCTTTCTATTTTTCTGTTCTCCGGAAAATAGTTTTCTTGTCCATTTAAACTTTTTGTTCAACAGCACCAACGCACCAAACACTAAAGTGATGATGGCAGGAATCGGCATACAGTTTTGGATAAAGTCGGAAACATAATCTGTTTCCGTTCCTTCAAGCGGTGAATTCAATGTAAAAAGTACCTGCTCAAAAGGAATGCTGCCAAACCGGTCGACAACCCACGGCCCGGCAAAAAGTAGTACCAACCCCCAAAAAATGGCTGCCAATAAAAGAATAAAGCCTAATATCTTTAACACTGTTTTAAACACTGTTTTTGATTCTTTCATAAACACCTCACAAATGATGACTTTCTAGATTATAAAAAATTCATTCATGAAAATCAACGAATATATAATCTCAATACCTATTTTGCCTTTGGAATCGAAGTATTTTTGAGCTGCTCCCAATCCTGCATGCCGGCACACCAAACATAAGTTCTGCCGTTGATCTCATTGTTTCGAAGCATATGTATAACCGTAGATTCCGGATAAGGACCCATAGTCTGTCCATGCATTTGAACATACCATTCCACTCCCTGACGAGTCGGCTTATTAGCCAGCTGGGTAGAAGATAACGGCTTCCAATTGGACATACCTCTTTTCCAAACATCGGTTTGATAATTAATCGTGCCTCGGTTTAATAATTCCTCTAATTCTGCTGCGGTAAACGGCCCTACACGGGAATTATCTCTTCCACGATAAAACCACGGTTCATCGTCATCGCCTTGAGAAACACTTACTTTTTCTCCTTTAGAAAGGGCAGTATCTTTCAATAAAGCCCATTGGGCCATTCCTGCTTTCCAAACATATGTACTTTCGGTAATTGTACCGTTCGATAAGAATTGATCCATCTCGGCATCCGAGAATTTTCCCTGGCGCACTCTTGCCGAGTCAATATAATACCAATCTTTGGACTGCTCGGGTTCCGGTTGATAAAAATCTGTATTTTTCATCAATTCCCAGCCTGACATACCGGATGTCCAGAGATATGTGCGATCATGAATCACTCCTTCTTTTATTAAAGATTGAATCGCATCTCGACTTAACGGTCCCTGGCGGTTATTCATGCGGTCAACATAATACCAGTTTTCTTCCACCGGTTTCTTTTCCGGCTCTGATTCCTGAACACTATAATTATCTTCGCTGTCCGGTTCTTCTTCCCAATATTGGTCTACTCCAAAGACTTCTGCATCTTCTTGCGTATTTGTTTGAGATGCATATTGATCAGAATCCTTTAAGAATACCCAGGTATTCATGCCCGGCGTCCAGATATAAGTCATTTCATGGATAATACCTTCATCCATCAACGCATGGAAGACAGTATCGGTAACCGGTCCCTGGCGATTATTGGCAGCATCTACATAGTACCATTTTGCCTCTTCTTCAACAGGTTGGTTTTCTGCTTGAGATTCTGTCTTTTCCATCACATCCTGATTATCTTCAAATACTTCAGACTCTGCTTCCCAATTATCTTCGTTATAATCTTTGTCGGAAGGCTCTGCATCTTCAAAAGCAATATCTTCTGTATGCGTTTCTGCTTCTGTCAAAACGATAACTGTATCTTCATCTTTGGCGTCTTCCGTATTCAAGTCCGGATCAGACAGTTCTGTATCTTTCGAAGTCTCATCTGATACGGTGGCATCTTCTATTTCTTCAACAACAGTATCTTCGTAAATTTGAACACTTTGAACGGTATCTTCTGTCGGTTCAGAAGTATTTTCATCCGGCTGTTCTGTTGTTTCTATTTCTATAACAGTTGTATTCTCATTATCCGGCTGTTCTTCTTCCATTTGTTCAATAACTATCTGTTCTTCATAGTTTTCTTCCACAGGTTCTGTTTCAGAAACTTCTTCTGTAGATGGGCCTTCACTTAATTCTGTTTGCTCTGAGGCTGTCTTATCTGCGGCGTAGGAATCCTTTTTGATATAAGGAATGGCTTTATCGCTTTCGATATGCCAGATTTCAGTAGATGCCTTAATGGTTCCATCATCAAACAGCTGGGTTAATTCTTCTTCCGTAAAAGGACCTTCCGGTTTTAAATCTACAAAGTAATACCAAACCTTTTTCTTTAATTCCCGAATAACTTTTTCCATTTCCTCTTTATGGTTTGTAAGAACAATCGGCTCCTTTTGAACAACGCGTGTACCGCATTCACTGCAAAATTTAGAGCCTTCCATAATTTCAAATCCACAATTTACACAATACATAAGATTTCTCCTTTGTTACTGACGAGATAATTGATTGATTGTATTTTGAATAATTGCCAAAGGTACAATACGGAAACCAAAAATCGTTAAAATTAAGACCGCAATGGAGTCACCGCCATCTTTTCCCTGAAGAGCGCTTAAGCGATTTTGCAGCTTCCAGAAATAATAGATTAAAAATAATCCACCCGTAAATATACTTAAGATCACAACCAAAAATGAGCTGAGCTCTTCCGCTTCTCCATTGGCTGCAAAGATTCTGTTGGCATCCTCATTGGCACGATAAATCCAATAAATCGTATAAATATAACAGGTGATGATGGAGAATATAATATCCATCATAATCGGTTTTTCCTGAACAACCGGCATGCCTCGATAACCGGAATACGATCTGGTGCGATGCGTTGGCTGTTTCGGTGGTACATATTGAACCAATTGTGAATTATTCAACCGTGTCCAATCGATGAAACCCTTTTTCCAAATGTATGTGTTAGCTGTTAATACTCCTGTTTCAATCAACTCTTTCATATCTTCCTGGGTATATGGACCTACTTGATTTTTCTGGCGGTCGATATAATACCATTCCTTTGGAGAACGAACCTCGCTTTGATAAGCAGTCGTCGTTTGTCTAGTATACAGTTCAGTACGTTTCAATCGGGTCCAGTCTTCCATATCCGATTTCCATACATAGCTGTTATCGGTAATCACATTACGTTTGTAAAGATCCATCATCTCATCTTTTGAATACGGACCATTCTGAGAGTTAGAGCCATCCAGATAATACCATCCGGTCGCCGTTTGTCTGGATGATGACTTTTTAACTCTTAATTCTGTATCATACAGCGGTGTCCAATATTCAAATCCGTCTTTATAGACCATGGTATTTTCAAAAATATAGCCCTGCTCTAATCTTGATAACATTTCCGATTTTGTGAAAGGACCGACAGACTGGCTGTTTTCAACATAATACCATTCTTCCGATTCACGCACTTTTTTCTTTTCTGCCAGCACAGAATCCTTTAAAAGAATCCAGCCTTCCATTCCCTTTTGCCAAACATAAGTCGTAGACCCGATATGACCGGAAGCTAATTTATTTCGCATTTCGGTTTCAGTAAAAGGTCCTACATTTTTATTCTTTTCCAGATAATACCATTCTTTTGCCTCTTCTCTTATTACCTCAATAGAAGGAACCAGCGGCAAAGAATCATTAAAAGCATTATCATCAACCGGATGACCGCAATTCGTACAGAATCTTGCCCCTTCCGGAAGGTTATATCCGCAATATTTACATTTCATAAACTAAATCCTCGCTACTCAAAATTATACTACTTTTATGCTTAAAACAAAATGGATACCATAGAATACAAAAAAGCGGACAAAGCCCGCTGTCAACGAATCAATTTTAATACATAAATTAACCATGCCGTCAAACCGACAAAAATCAAAGTATAAGGAACAATATTGTATTTTACAATTGCCGCATATTCGCGAATCATGGCACTTGGCCAATAATACAATGCCGTATGCGCACCGATTCCATCCGCATCCATTCCAATACGGCTCGAATACAATAAGGCTCTCAAAACATGATAGCCGTTGGTAACGATCACAACACTGGCTCTCGGTTTTTCCCGGTCAATTATTTCTTTACAGAAGGTGAGATTCTCCATCGTATTGATTGATTTATCTTCCATGATGATATCCTTTTCATCGATTCCCTTCGATACGAGATACTCTTTCATAGCTTGTGCTTCGGATACCGTTTCATCATGTCCCTGTCCTCCTGAACAGATGATCTTACCACCCTGTCCTTTTAAGGCAAAGACCTTAGCACCTTTATCTAAACGGTCTGCTAAAAGCTTACTGATGCGGTTTCCATCCAATAATCCGGCTCCTAAAATAATCACATAATCGTAATGTTTGCGATGTCCGATAATCTTTATGAGCCAGGTATAAAACATAAAGGCTAAAAAAACTAAAGAAACATAGAAAACACCGAATCCGATAATAAAGAAACAAACGCGCCATAATGAGGTCGGCTCATCTGCGCTGTGATAAAGAGCACGAATCAGAATAATCGCACCTACGGTAATAAATATCCCAAACAACAATGACAACAGATTAGGAAGGCTTCTTCCTTCTCTTTTGATCATTACAAGACCGTTTAATACAAGCACAATCGGAACAATCAAAGTAATCGCAAGACTTACCAATAAAAATAAGTATAATGCCATATTACTATGACCGTGATTGGAAAGAAAATCGAAGAAAAACAAGAGACTGCTCATGACAAAGATCAGCAGGAAAACTCCATTACGAAATTTACGCCTGTCAATCGTCATAGAAATTACTAAAGCCAAAAAGCTAATAAACATTACAGTACCGTAAATTCTTGTCATATTATCTCCTTATACGAATTGTGAGAATAGACAAACCATCATTGCGATTTGCAGCACACTTAAAATCACAGTATACGTTTGTCCTGTATAGCTCCAGTTTATCTTATGTTTCGGTACAAAAACCATCATCAGCAGCATCGCAAACGGAATAAAATACCGTCCCTGTACCCCTTCAATAATACTTCCTCCTACCGGAGTCCAATAAAGATACATCGCCAGCATTGCGGAGATTCCTAATAACAGCACCAGAATGATGCTCCATATCTTTGCGCCGATATGAAGACGTGCCTCCCCTTCTCCAAATGGAATTGCGGTAAAATTTAAAGCTAAATATCCATATGCGAGAAGTTCCGGAAGGGAGATATTAAACCAGGACATTTTAACGCCGGCAAAGGATTCCAGATAAAACTGTGAATTCATTTGAAGAGAATCAGCCCACAGGGTCGGAATCCGGCTTACATCCTCTAACAGATAACGCATTTGTGCCGAAGCATCCACACCCTCCCGCATCGGTGTCCAATCATCCGGTCTTATTCCTAACAGCAGCGTATTTCCGCGATATGCCAATGGAAGTAATACCACAAATAAAGCTACCAGCAGCCACTTTGAAAGAGTCATGCTCTTTAATTGTCTACTGCAGACAAACACAAAGCCCCATAAAATAATATAGTTTGGCTTTTGAAGGCAGGCAATGACCATTAGGGTTCCTAAGATGCAGATATCCAGATATTCGATTTCTTCTTTGTTGAGAGCTATATCAAGGATATAAGCAATCGAAAAGAAGGAAAATGAATGTAAGATCACATCTAATGACATTGAAGATGCCTGCTGCACACATACCGGACTTAACATATATAAAAGAAAAATATATTTTCCAAACGGAATCTTTCGGATTGTCCAGTAACCCACAAAAATGTAGAAAAACGCATTAAACATTCTTCCAAGAACATAGCCTGCCATTAACGATAAATTCATGATGCGGGCCAGTCCGATCCCTAATGCCGGAATGATATAGTAAATAAAATTACTTTGTACGAGCGTGGATGTAACCATCAAATCCTGATAGTCACAGGGTGCAAAAAAATTACGGATAAATATTTCATAATTATAAAAGCTGGTATTGCCAAATCCTGTATATGCAGTGGGTATCGCTACCTGAAATTCATTGGTCAGTACACCGGTAGATACCAGATACGCCTTTCCATAGTGTGATGGCTCATCCGGAACTCCATTTGGCACAATTATGAAACAATATGCCATGCAGATGGGAATGGCAGCTATCGCAAATAAATCTTCCGGTTTGTTCCAATGTCCCATGATCAAATTAATGAAAAACCATAAAAAGACAATCGCAGATATCACAAACCAGAATAATGCGGATATATGGATATTTCCTGTATATAGAAGATCGTATATAAACGGAAGGAAAGTAAGTATGACAACACCAAATAATACTGCTTCTAAAATATAAGCTATCTTATATTCCACTATACTTTCTAAAAAGATGTCAACTCTGTCATCTCTGACATTCCCTAAGGCCATCAGATAGGCAGTTCCTACCAGAATCATGATTAAAATATAAAACGCGAAAGAACTGTTTTCCGGGGTATAGCTGTTTGCCTGAATCCTCAACAACATCGCCGCCATAACAACCGGGATCAATCCGATAATTTGAATAAATCGTCTCATATATGATCACTGCAGCTAAACATTGTAGCCATCAGGCTCCTTTCTCAAGTTACGCAACAAATTTACTATGCGATTTTCTAATATATAAAGCACCGTATAACAGGCAGAGAATGACCATTGTCAAACAATAACTCATCGCTGCTCCTGTTAACATCCATTTCTGAATAAAAAGAATCGCAATACCGATTTCAGCAGCCCCGGCAATCAAAGAGCAAATAAGCTGTTCATCAAGGATTCTCAGCGCTGTTAAAACGGCACTGATCACAGTAGACAATGAATAGAAAATAGCCCCGAAAATAATAATGCTTAAAGGTAATAGATATCCGCTTAAGTCAGTGGCATAGATGATCGATAAAACCGGTGTTCCAAGAAGTACCATTCCGATCAAAAAGACAATCCCGATTGCGGCAGTTGCTCCTACAAGAATGCGGACCATCTTGCGAAAGCCCTTCTCATCTTTATTTTTATAATGTTCAGATAATGCCTTCAGATATGGCTGTAAAATATATTGAACACATAATGTCAACATCGTAGCCGGCATAATGATCATGCCATAAATTCCCTGCACGGTATCGCTGACACGCCCATACATCATATACTTGGTCGCATTGACTAAAAAGGCTGCCATAAACATAACACCAAACGAAGAGAAACCTTTCTTAGTCAAATCCATTACCCGGCCTTTATCGGCATTTTGTCCTTTTAAATAAATTCTTGTCTTAGGGATATCATAAAAAATTGTAACAAGGATCCATCCTAAGGTCATTAAGATCGAACTTATTAACATATTTTTTGTAAGCAGATCAAAACCGATAAATAAACCCACTGCCAGGAAAAATTTGATTGTTAAGGAAATTCCAGCTTGATATAGATGATTATTTCGCTGTAAGATACCGCACAAAACATCCCCGCACGCTTCAATACATTTACATAAACAGAGTACCAGCGTAACAGCTAAGGTATATGCATCCAGTCCCACAATAATGGAGTAAATCCAGGAAATAAACATAGTAAGGATGCTGAATACAATACGCTGTATGACATAATCCATATCTGTATACTTCTCAGAATTATCGGTAACCTGGTAAATACGACCTGCATAACAGGCTACCGTAAACATCAAACAGCCAAATGAGAACGCATATGAAAAGGTGCCGGAATCCCCTAAACCGTTGATTCTGGCAACAATCATCATATAAAACAAAGAAGTAAAGCTGTTTAAAGTCGTTCCAATCAGATTCCAAATGAAATCCTTCTTTAAATTCTGACTTGTATCCAAAATATCACTCCTTATTTTCTATATCCTCTACACGTTTTTTTAACATGGATAACTCCTGTATCAACAATGTGGTCTTTGATGTGAGTGTCGAAACAATCACTGTCAGTGACATCGATGTACAGATGAGTACCACAAATAAGATACCGACCACAAAGTTCGATGTCGTTTTAAATCCAAGCCAATGTTGAATATTTAAGATCCAGCTTGGTAAAAAGAACAAAATTAATAATACCGTTGCCGGAATGCCCCATACCAAGGCATAATTGAGCGGCAGCTTATCCTTTTTAAGTAAAATAAAGGTCAAAGTATAAAGAAACAGAGATACAAACAAAAGAGCGATTCGTAACCAAAATGACATACTAATACCTCCTTGTTCCTACCACAAAAATGCTCAATAAGACATTGATCATATAATACGCATTCTTCCATGCCTTGATGGAAGAGACCCCACCCATTCGTTCATGCATCATGACCGGAACCTCTTTCAAGCGATATTTTTTCTTGAGTATCTCGGTAGTCGATACCGGTTCGGGATATTCAACCGGATAGCGGTTCGCAAATTCTTTGATAATATCTTTATTGGCTGCACGGAATCCTGATGTCGTATCCTTGACTCTTACTCCTGTCACAATTTTAATAGCGCCGGAAATCATTTTGATACCCGCTCTTCTGGCTGCAGAAGTTTGAAAGTTACCCTCTAAAGCTTCCACAAATCTTGATCCGATCACAAAATCTGCTTCTCCGTCTAAAATGGGTTGTACGATATTCTTGACATAATTCACATCATGCTGGCCGTCGCCGTCAAATTGAATCGCGATATCATATCCATTATCCCTTGCATATTTAAAACCGGTCTGCACAGCACCACCGATGCCAAGATTATGAACCAAATCAATATGGGGAATATGGTTCTCATCTAATATTATCGGTGTTGAATCTTTCGATCCATCATTGATCACGATCATATCGTACTGACCGTTTTCTTTGATTTTCTGATAAACCGATAAAATATTGGCTTCTTCATTATATGCAGGAATAATCAAAAGAATTTTTGACATACCGCACCTCCTAATTTTCTAAGTTTGATTCTGTTTTTCACTTTGTGAATACACATTCGCAAGTACTCTTGCGATTGGTTTTGGCCAGAACTTACAGAACATTTCATAATCCTCTTCATGACGGATATTATTTCCAATCAATTCTGATGTCGTAGATGCCTCATGGACCCGATGTCCCATTAAAGGCTCATTGACATATATAAAGGCATGCCCGCTTCTCGATAAGGCTTCCCAGGCATTCCAGTCTACGTCGCATTCAAAGGCCGTATCGTAAACCGGAAATTCTAAATTTTTCTTTACAAACGTAACCGATGGACAGCAGATGGCAGAACCAAACCGGATAGCCGATCGCCGGAAAAATTTATAGGCTCCCAACTTCTGTTGTTTTAACGGTGCCAGCAATACCCGTTTGATTTTTAAATTCAAATCCGAATATACCCGTTCTCCATTGCGGATTTCATAATAATCCGTAAACAAAATCACCGGGTCCGATTCGATATTCTTTTCGTAGGCTTCAAGAATCCTTCTGGCATAATGATAATCATAAATGTCATCCTGATGGGCAATGGTGACTAAATCTGTATCTACGCATTTCAGGGCAAAATCAAAATCATTTCCAAGTCCCACCCGTTCAGGGTTGACGATAAGATTTAGCTGGTACTTTTGTGCCATCTGATTGATATATTCATTCGGTGTTGAGGTTGCGACCACAACATGAGCCGGTTCACTTTGATTCAATACCGATTGAATACAATTTTCCAAATAAGGTGATTCCTTAAAGGCGAGCACCACAAATGTAAGTGTCGGTTTCATATTAAGAAATCTCTTTCAAATAACGGCTCAGTGCATCCTTCCATGCAGGCAGTGGCGTAAATCCATTTTTCAGCAGCTGCATTTGCGACATGCGGGAGTTTTTCGGACGCTTTGCCTTAACCGGGAAAGCGGACGAATCCACCGGAGTTACCGGAACATCCATACCTGCCTGTTTAAATATTTCAACCGCAAAGTCATACCAGCTGATATATTCACCGGAATTGGTCGCATGGTAAGTTCCGTATTTGTCGGTCTGGATCATATCGACCACTAAACGGGCTAAATCATATGTGTAGGTAACCATACCAATCTGATCGTTTACCACCGATACAGCTCCTCTTTCTTTTCCTAAGCGTAACATTGTTTTGATAAAGTTATTTCCGTTTTTACCAAACACCCAGGAGATACGGATAATAAAATGTTTTGGATAGGCTTCCACTGCCAGTTCCCCTTCATATTTTGTCTGTCCGTATACATTTAACGGTTCCCTTTTATCATATTCTTTCCATGGTGTTGTACCTTCCCCGTTAAAGACATAGTCGGTAGAAAAATACATCACCGGAATATCCATCTTTTCACAGGCTTTGACGATATTTGCGGTACCGCCGGCATTCACAGCGCGCACCTTCTCTAAAAGCTCCGGTTCCTCTGCCTTATCTACAGCTGTCCAGGCGGCACAATGTACAACCGCATCATATCCACCTTCGCTGATGACCTTTTCTACCTGTGCGGCATCCGTGATATCCATTTCTTCAATATCTACCCCTACTGCTTCAATGTTTCTGGAATGAGCTTCATTTACTACATCATATCCTAACTGTCCTTTATAGCCTGTTACCAATAATTTCATATACGTCTCCTTTTTGATCAATACATCATTTTCTGACAATATTTCTTTAACTTTTCATATTATAGTCAAAACATCCCCATTAGGCAAATACAGGATATTATTCACCTGTCGGTTCTGTTACCGGTGCCGGGTCAACAACCGGCTCCGGGATTACCACATCTGTACCTCCGGTATCCGTGCCACCTGTATCCACAGGAGGATCTACAGTGCCCGGATCCACAACTATCGGTTCACTTACCGGTGCCTCAACCGGATTGGATACAGGCACCTCTTCGGTATAGTTATAGTAATAATAATTATTGTAGTAATAATTCGGATAATACGGTACCTGATACGAATCAAGGGTGGTATCCTCAAAATAGGTACCCTCATCCACTACGGCTGCATCTTCTTCTGTTGGCAGCGGAATGGAATCCACCTTCATATTTTTGGATGCGGTTAAATAAAGCGTTACCTTCTTGACAAACTCTTCTTTCTCTTTGGAATCTAATACCGATATCTTTCCATCTCTTGTAGAAATCGCATTAAAAGGATCATAGAACGTTGTCGCAAATAAATTATCCTTATT
>CACYBS010000391.1 GCA_902772725.1 Erysipelothrix rhusiopathiae | reverse complement strand
TTGACTAAGCCTTCAATGTTTCCTCTAGGACACATCAAAGGTTTTCCATCGTATTGTTTCGATGCCGATTGGGTATGTACGATAATTTGACAAGGGACAATAGAATACGTTACTTTTAATTCTCTTTGGTAGTGTTTTAAACCATGAATGATAACTTCTATTTTACCCGCATTCACAAAATCATCTGTATTGTACGCAACAGTATAATCTTCGTTTTCCTTGAGTTCAGTACCACTTACATCCGTAATAATCGGTACCCATTTATGTTCCCTTCCATCATAAGTAAAATCTTCTACCTGGCTTACCACCAATGGTTCATAATCAGCTACATGAATCACACAAGAAGCTTCACTTCCATTATCCACTCTAACATGAATCATTGTCTCTCCCGGTTTTAGTGTCGTAATCTTTCCATCTTTGATAGAACATATGGATTCATCATCAACACTCCACGTAAGAGTTATATCCCTGTCCGGCTTTGCCGGATAAAAGGAAACATCTATCATTTGTGAATCCTCGGGATGCATCTCAATAGATTCCGGAAGAACAATTTTGTACATCTCATCAAGATTGTAGCTTGTTTGTGCCATCGGATATTGTGCATAAAACGCATCGCTGGCATATTCTTCATCTCGGGTATGCCCATAACAATCCGCATCACTTTTTAAGAAATACAAATCCTTGGAGTTATGATCCCATGTGGTATCAACGTTGTAGTATAAACCATCAAGTAAGACAATATTCCAGGAATGGGGGATGCCATTTCCTGTACCGCTGATCATACGGGTATCAATACCGGCTTCTAAACAGAGTCGATAAAATAACACCGAATATCCCTGACATACGGCAGCCTTATTTTCTAAAGCCCCATAGGCAGTAAATCTATCATTATTGGAGCTATCTGTGGAGTAAGCTACCGTGGTAGAAACATAATCGTGGATTTTCTTTATCTTTTCATAATCCGAACATCCATCTAACTGTAAAGAAGCTAATATCGAAGGTATATCCGTATCTACGATTTGTTCTTTTGAAGCATCCGCGTAATAGGTAATCGTATTGGTGTAAATCACATGACTGATTCCCTTAGATACATAGCCGGTAATCTTACAATAGTACCCTCCGTATTGAAAGAATAGATAATCTCCTTCCGTCGGTACACCGGTATGCATATAGGCATATTCATAGATAGATCTAAGTAGTCCTTTGTAATCTGTAGAAGTTGTTTGAAAATGAAAGGTAACAGAAGGATTTCTAGCTTTCATCTGCTGCCTTAGATAGAGACCTGCCTCTTCAACTGATGTATATTCAATGGCTTCTTCATTAGGTGTACTTTGAAGAAGGAATGGTTGAGAGATAACCGTATCCGGATAATTGGGATTAACATAAATATCTTCCTCAAAGATTGGTGTTTCTTCTTCCGGTATCTCTTCTTTTACAATGGATATAGAACAATTCTCATTGATATACCAATATGGATTATCGATACTGGATGTTCCGACAAGTTCAATATCCACACTTGGAAGACCGTTAAAATATATCGTCAACAATCCATTCTGGATACTGTAGGTATCATTATTGATTTCTTCAAATTGAACCGATTCCGGAAGCGGAAAACACTCTTGATCGTTACTTCCCTTTTCAAAGTGAAGATGATACATTACATTTTCTGTATCGACATATTCCCCGGTTCCGGACACAACTACACCAGTATCTACCGGTATCTGTTCGGAATATATATTTATATTGCACTGTAATACAAAAAGGATACTAAAGCACAATATAATAAACTGTTTCCCTAGTTTTCTTATCATGTAGACCTCGTTTCTACTTATTGAAAAAAATTGTTATATCCATATAATAATAAACAGGTGATAAAAATGAAACGTCTTTTTAAAATTGTTTGCGCACTGTTTTTAGGTTTTAGTCTGTGTGCATGTTCCTCCAACGAGGATGAATCCATCCGTAAAGTAGTATCCGGATACTTTGATGCCCTTCATGAAGGCAATCTTCAAAAAGCTCAGGGCTTTTGTGATAAATCCTTTGATGATGAAACCGGCCTATCCGAAACGACCGATTCTCTGGCAAGACAGTTAAAGGAATTAGATTTAGGAGATGCATTTAATTCAGAAGCCAATACCTTTATTCAAACCATGATCAAAAGTACGGTCCAGGAATATGAAATTCTTAACTACAAAGTCGATGGTGATAAAGCTACGGTAAATGTGGATGTAACAGGTATCAATACCTTAACATTAGATTTAACCCAGGCTCAACAGGATGGAGTAGCGGAATTATCAACGTATATCAATGATAATATGGATTCTCTAAATGAAATTCTAAACGATAAAGGTGAAGAAGCAATGAAACAGAAAATCGTGGACGAGGCCTCTGTAATCTTATTTGGAAAGATGAATGAAGTGATTGAAAAATCACCGACACAGACAAAAACAGTTCAGGTTACTTTAAAGAAAACCGATGGTAAATGGTTATTAACTGCTGCAAACCAATAAAAAATGCATCCCGAAAGATGCATTTTTATTTTGCTCCGTCTCTTTTAAATACAGCCGGAATAGTTCTTGCCAGTATTTTGATATCTTCGATTACTGACCAATTGTTGATATATTCCATATCGAGTCGTACGACTTCTTCAAAATCGGTAATTTCACTTCGTCCGCTGACCTGCCATAATCCGGTAATTCCCGGCTTGAGGGCAAGCCTTGCACGATGGTGTTTTTCATAGTGTTCCCACTCATCTAAGGTAGGAGGCCTTGTTCCAACAAGTGACATCTGCCCAAGTAACACATTCCAGAATTGTGGAAATTCATCAATGGATGTCTTACGGATAAACCATCCGATTCCTTTAATGATTCGAGGATCATTTTCCATCTTAAACATGTATCCGTTCATTTCATTTTGATTTAATAATTCCTGTTTACGCTTTTCAGCATCTTGATACATGCTGCGAAATTTATAAATCTTAAATACACGTCCGTTCTGCCCTACTCTTAGCTGCGAGAAAAAGATAGGACCGGGATCACATAAGAAAATGATCGGTCCAATCACTACCGTAAGAATAGCTGTAATTATTAAACCGATGATAGCTCCTGCGATATCCATTAAGCGTTTAATAATAACCTGCTTTGTAGAAGCGATTTGAACCCCTTCTGTAATGGTAGTATATCCAAATGTTCTTTCAATGGCCTTTTTAGTAGGTCGATCCGATCCTACATTGATTCTTTGATGAACGGTAAGTCCCATTAACGTACAGTCATCAATCAAGGATTCATTTAATTCCGGTTGTGAAGGCAGGTAAATTAGTACTTCATCAATAGGAAGTGTTTGAATATCATCGATCATAGTATCGGTAGTAAATAATACCGGGATACCTTGTATCTTATCCTGTATCTTATACTTTGTTTCATCCGGTAATACAATTCCGACAATATTGGTGTCACCGATATTTTTCTGGTTGATTTGTGTTACCATTTCTTCTACATCTTCATTCGATGTTACAAGTAATATCTGTCGATCCTGGTAGCGGTTTTTTGAATAGTAATTCAATAATGCATACTTCCAAATCAAGTGAAAAAGATAAACCAAAAGTACCGATACAGCAAATGATAGGAATATAAATATGCGGGATACCTTGTCTCCTGTCTTGGTGAAATAGTAGTAGATAAACAGTGCGAAAAAGGTTCCAATCAATTGATAAAGAACACCTTTGAGCTCCAATAAATATCCTCTTTTGAGAATATTTTTATAGTTTTCATAAAGTAAAGATACAAAGAAGTGTCCTGCAACAAGGACAAAAGCCGTATATCGATAATATGTGTTATGTAAATGGGTAAAATCACTAAAACGAATATAGTTTGCGATAAAGAAAGCAATCAGTATACATATGGCATCGCCGATAATAAAATCTAAATGTTTGATCCATCCGGGTGACTTCTTTTGATACATGATCTACCTCCTCGTATTCTATGTGTGTAGTCAGTCAGAAGAACCAGATGGGCCTTCCTCTTGATTACACTTCCTAATTTTTAGATAATAGTTTCGTTTTGAATGAAGGTTTTATTTTCCCTCCTTGCGGCTGCTATGCATTCCGCTTTCGAAAGCTTTAATCCTTTAGATCATGACGATTCTAAATACCCGGATTAGTTTGTTGCAGTAGGTTCTTTACCTGTCTCCGTATTAACGAGGTTGCGTTTGTCTTGATTTAGAGGTGCAATTCAAAACCGACTACATATTGAAAGAAG
>CACYBS010000390.1 GCA_902772725.1 Erysipelothrix rhusiopathiae | reverse complement strand
TGCTTTGAATATTCCCGGAATCTCCTTTTTAGAGACGACAAACCGATATTATCCGACTACGCCTTTCGCATCGAATTTGATTGGCTTTGCAGCCTACGATGAAGATGAAGGGGATATCACCGGTAAATTAGGATTGGAACAGACATTAAATGATTATCTGACCGGAACAGATGGACGGATCCAATATCAGCAGACACTTGAAGGTAAAGTATTACCGGGAACGACCCATGTTTATTCTGAGGCGGTTGATGGAAACGATGTTGTACTTACAATTGATTCCAATTTACAGAAAACCGTGGAAGAGATGATGGCATACTCTTTGGAGTCCAATGGGGCAAAGGTGGCATGGTGTCTTGTCATGGAACCGGAAACAGGAAAAGTTCTGGCATGGTGTTCTTACCCAAGCTTTAACCAGAACGAACATAAGGAAATTCCAAACTATACTGACCGCATCAGCGAGGTAGCTTACGAGCCGGGTTCGGTTATTAAATCGTTAACTTATGCGACAGCCATTGATACAGGCGTTTTCCCGGTGAATACATATTTCAGAGCCGGTGAATTCAATTATACATATGATGCATCCACACAGACCATTAAGCGCATGCCTTCGGAAATCACAACAGGATATCCGATTATTGCCGATGCCCTGGAGACCGACTACGGAACGATTACCTTTGAAGACGGTTTAGCCCATTCTTCCAACGTAGGTATCTGTGAGCTGTTATCAAAATATGTAAATTATAATGATTTCCAGAAATATATGGATGACTTTGGCTTCTTTAAAGAGGTCGGTACACCGTTTGTCAACGAAACAGCAGGAACAAAGAATATGGGTCTGCCGATGGATTATATGTCCAGCGGTTTTGGACAGGCATCTTCTGTAACGGCATTGCAGTTATGCCAGGCATATTCAGCACTGTTCAATGATGGAAATATGATGATGCCTTATGTCGTAGATTCTATTATTGATTCTGAAACCGGTGAGGTCTTAAAAAAATACGAGCCGACGGTAACCGGAACACCGATTTCAAAAGATACGGCAGAAAAGATGAAACCAATGATGCGTCACGTATTAGATCCGTATATGTCAGGTGATAGATTTGCGATTGAAGGCGTAGATATCCTTGCCAAGACCGGAACCGGTGAATTGTATAACGAAGAAACCGGAACCTATGACATGACAAACTTTACTTCCAGCATTATGGCAGCAGCCCCGGGCGATGATCCAAAAGTCATGGTTTACTGGGGTATGGTATCTGCCAACTATGTAGCGTATTCTTCCTATCCTTTCCAGCAAATCATGCTGGCCGCATTGGAAACAGTAGGATCAAGCGGATCGGATACGCAGACGGAACAATCAGCTCCGATTGAAGATGGATGGGAAAGTTATACGATGCCATCTTTGATCAACCATTCAATGGATTATGCTGCCGGACAGATGGAAGGCTGGAAGACAACGAATATTATTATCGGCGATGGTACCAGCATCGTAGATCAATATCCGCTCCCATCCACTGTTGTGAATTCCTATGACCGTGTCTTCTTACTTACGGATGGAGCTACGATCACAATGCCGGATATGATCGGAATGACCCGCAAGGATTTGACCGCATTCTGGCGAATGACAGGAATTTCGGTGGAGACATCCGGTTATGGTGTTGTCACAGAGCAGAATATTGAGCCGGGTGAGGTGATTGATTCGTCAACACAGATATCTGTTGTGATGAATTAATGTGAAAATGTTATTTTCATGACTTAATTTTTGATATAATATGTTATAGTTATACCGTGAATTAAAAGGAGATGTCGAATGAGTAAGAATAGAGTATATGCGGCAGTTGAAATTGCGGATCAGGAAGTCCGCTTGGTCGTAATGGAAATCTATGAAGCTCGAAACAATGTTCTTCGTGTAGAGCGAATTCCTTGTTCGGGTGTTCAGGATCAAAAGATCGTGGATGAAGCGGCCGTTGTGACTGCAGTTCGTCAAGCTTGTACGAATGCGACAGCAGCCTTAGGCTTTCGAATTGAGCGCGTCCTGCTGGCTATTCCGAGTGTAAATGTTCAGCGCTCTAATCAAAAAGTTCATATCCAGATTGAAGATGGAACAAAGAATATTCGTATTTTCCATATTCAGCAGGGATATCAGACGGGAATCCAGAAAAGAATGGGTGACCAGCTGGAATTTGTGAATGCCAACCGTATTTCATATATAGTTAACGGAGTTGAAACTACAAAGCTTCCGCTTTCAGAAAGCTGTGAAGATTTCTATATGGATATTGATCTGTTATTTGCGGACAAGGAAACTCTTTTCGCATATGCACGCTGTATAGAACAGGCCAATTTGGAAATTCTGGATGTATGTGTAGATTCCTATGCGATGGCACAGCAGACAGGAGCTTTGTTCCAGGATATGTCAAGACCGGCAATCCAAATTGATTTAGAGAAAGAACACGCAACGTTGAGTGTATTCCAAAGCGGACGTTTAGTTACATCCATGATTTTAAATCGAGGATATAACTGGTTTATTGAAACACTCGCGTATAAATATGATTTAACGGATGATATCCGTTACCGCCTGCTTCAAAATCTTTTCGTCGCAAAGGAAGAAGAAGCGGGAGATGAAGTGGTTTATATTGAAGCTAAACCGGATATGCGTGTTGAAATCACTGCGAAGGAACTTGCAGAATCCGTACTTCCGAGAATCCGTCAATGGATTGCAGAAGTTAATGAAACATGCCTGCCGATTATTCGCCAGAGTAATAGGGCTAAATATATACTTTCCGGTCAGGGTTCGAACTTTATTGTCATGAGTAAGATGTTGAAGGCATTCAATGCCAATGCATCTTTATATCATGAAGAAAGTATCGGTGCCCGCGACGGTGCTTATGTCACAGGTTTAGGCATGGCTTATGCATGGCAGTCGATTAATCGTATTCGCCGTAACAAAAAGATCAGCGCCAATAAAAATGAATTGGAAGCAAGTATCGATTCCATCAACCAGAGAGCAAGAAACGGTGAAGGCGGATTTACTAAGAAATTGAAGAGTGTAATTTTGACAGAAAGGGATTAGCAAAGGTGCAAAAACATGGCAGAATTTAATCAGGTAGCAAACATTAAAGTATTTGGTGTAGGTGGCGGTGGATCCAACGCCGTTAACCGAATGGTAGCTGACGGGGTACAGGGCGTAGAGTTCTATATCGCCAACACAGATATTCAGGTTATGAAGAATTCTCCTTGCCAGAACAAAATCGTTTTGGGAAGAGATACTACTAAAGGTTTAGGAGCCGGTGGAAATCCGGAATTCGGACGTAAAGCAGCTGAGGAAACTGAAGGCGAATTACGTGATGCGATCAAGGGTGCTGATATGGTATTCATCACTGCCGGCATGGGCGGTGGAACCGGAACCGGTGCTGCACCGTTAGTAGCTAAGATTTCCCGTGAAGAAGGCGCTTTAACCGTTGCGGTTGTAACAAGACCATTCACATTTGAAGGAAAAAGACGTGCAAATAACGCATCTGAAGGTATTGATGAATTAAAGAAATACGTTGATTCATTAATCGTTGTATCCAATGACAACTTATTAGAAGTAATCGGACGTAAGCCGATCGAAGAAGCATTCCAGGCAGCAGATAACGTATTACGCCAGGGTGTTCAGACTATCTCTGATTTGATCGCTGTACCGGCACTTGTAAACTTAGACTTTGCGGATGTTCGTTCCGTAATGCAGAACCAGGGCCGTGCTTTGATCGGTATCGGTATGGCAGAAGGCGAAGACAAGGCTGTTACTGCAGCAGAACGCGCTATTCAGTCTCCGTTATTGGAAGCTCAGATCAACGGTGCTCAATCCGCTATCGTTAATATCACCGGTGGTGACAAGGTTTCTTTATTTGACGCTCAGAACGCTGTAGCTGTAATTCAGGATGCTGCAGGCGGCGATGTTGACTGCATCTTCGGTATCGCAATCAACGAACAGTTAGGTGACGCAATCATCGTTACTGTGATCGCAACAGGATTTGAAGAACCGGCTAAGAAAGTCGCAAAAAGACCTCAGAGCTCTGACTCATTAAATGTTGGAACAGGCGGCTTATTTACTACTCCTAGCGTAGCTGCAGGTGCGGGTGTTGTTACAAGCGTTGACGAACCTGCAAATCAGGATGATTCCATCCCGAACTTCTTCTTTAACCGCTAATGATCTTTCTATATATTGATGATACATATTTTCTGCCGGGTGAATTTTCCCGGCAGATGCTTTATAAGCTGTCGGTTGTTCTAAACGAGAATACCATCCCTTTAGTGATGATCAGCACTTCAGGACATAATCAGCGGGCCATAGAGCGCTTTACAAAAGATTTTGAAGAGATTCGTTTTATTCTCAGCGATAAGCGTTTTGAATCGGAAGGAAATGAATATATTCTGGATAGAGAATCGTTGACTGTTAATGGAAGGGTTTTACATCCATACGAAGGAACCTATTATCGAATTGACAGCTCCACACTGGAAATTGAGCGGATCTACCTCTATTTTTTTCCAAATGAAGAGACCGATATGATTTCTCTTTTCACTCAGGAAATCAGTGATGCGATTGATGAGATGACAGGGCAATCGAAGAAAAAGAAACTAAAATCTTAAGTGACTTAACAGGTCACTTATTTTTTGATAATTCATCACATAATTCACATAATTTATATATTTCTCTTGTATTTAAAGGCTTTTCAGTATATAATTCAAGTGTAATTAGAAAGACAGATCCGGTGTTCATACAGACCCTCAATTCTACTCTGCATGATAGTACGCACATCGGACTGGTCATAATCATGAGATTCCGGGCGGTCGGGATCTTTTTTTATGTTTATTTTTTCTATACCTCAAACCTAAAATATAGTATAATTGGAACATTAATGGAGGATGAAAAAATGTACACAATACAAGATTTATATGACTTAGATCACACATTGGCAAAAGATTATTTATCCGGCTTCACTTATCCATGGCAGGCATTGAAAGGCCTTAAGGATTTTATATTAGAATTAGGACCGACACTGGTTGATAAGGGGTATAAGGAAGTAAGTGAAAATGTCTGGGTTCACGAAACAGCCGAAGTATTTCCAACTGCTTATCTGGGTGCTCCGTGTATTATCGGACCGGAAACTGAAGTACGTCATTGTGCATTTATACGCGGCTCTGCCCTGGTTGGTGCCAATTGTGTTGTAGGAAACTCTGTTGAATTAAAGAATGTCATTTTATTTGATAACGTACAGACACCGCATTATAACTATGTTGGTGATTCCATTTTGGGATATAAATCACATATGGGCGCAGGATCCATCACATCCAATGTGAAAAGCGATAAGACATTGGTTGTTGTGAAATCCGATGGCGAACAGATTGAGACACATTTGAAAAAATTCGGTGCTATGTTAGGCGACTACGTAGAAGTAGGATGTAACAGCGTTCTGAATCCGGGTACTGTGATCGGACCGCATTCTAATATTTATCCTACATCCTGCGTACGCGGTCAGGTTCCTGCCAACAGTATTTGGAAAACGGGCGGAATTGTTGTAGTTAAATTTGATTAGGGCAGATCGTTCTGCCTTTTTTTTACAAATCTAATTATTGTGCGCTATAATACTAGTGGTAGATTTGAGGTGGATTCATATGCGTGACCGGAATAAGTCCCGTAAAATGAATGTAGATATATCAAAAATTACAGAAGATGGCTCAATCGGACGTTTTCATTTGGAGCATTGGCATTATGTTGCCGGCTTTTTAATGTTGTATGATGTTTTGGCGGTCAATTTTGCCTATTTTTTCAGTTTGCTGCTTCGATTTGATTTAAACTATTCTAAAATTGAACCGCAGTATCTGGATGCGATGGCCAAATTTATGCCGATTTATTCGGTAGTCTGTATTGTTGTTTTCTGGTTTATGCGTCTTTATAAAAGTATGTGGCGATATGCCAGCTACTCAGAATTTAACCGTGTGATTATCTCTTCTTTGATCACAACGGCTTTTCATGTTATCTTCATTACGGCATTTTTCTGCCGTATGCCGATTCTTTATTATGTTGCCGGTCCTATTATCCAGTTTATGCTGGTACTGGGGATTCGGTTCTCATATCGATTTGTACTGTTATTAAGTTCAAATTATTATCGTCATACAGAAGGAATTGAAACTAAGCGGGTTATGTTGATCGGTGCCGGTGAAGCCGGTCAGATGATCTTGCGGGATCTTAACAAATCAGAATCGTATCGCAATCGCGTTGTGTGCATCATTGATGATAATCCCAACAAGTGGAACCGCTATATTGATGGAGTTCCGATTGTCGGAGGCAGGGAATCCATTATTGAAAATGTTGCCAAATATGATGTAGACAAGATCTTTCTGGCGATTCCAAGTGCCTCGGCCCAGGAGCGCCGCGACATATTAAATATCTGTAAAGAAACCAATTGTGAATTGAAAAATCTTCCGGGAATGTATCAGTTTGTGGATGGATCGGTTACGGCCACCGCATTAAAAGATGTCAATTTAGAAGATTTATTAGGAAGAGATCCGATTCAAACCGATATGACTGAGGTTTTTGAAGCTTTGCATGATAAGGTAATTCTTGTAACAGGCGGGGGAGGTTCCATCGGTTCTGAAATCTGCCGTCAGATTGCTTCGCATAATCCTAAGCAGCTGATTATTCTGGATATTTATGAAAACAATGCTCATGAGATCAAGCTGGAATTATTGGATAAGTATAAAGACTTAAATCTTGTCACCTTGATTGGTTCCGTGCGTGACAGCCGGATGTTAGATGATTTATTTAAAAAGTATAAACCGGATATCGTATATCATGCCGCTGCTCATAAACATGTCCCGTTAATGGAAGACTCACCATGTGAAGCCATTAAAAATAATGCCTTGGGTACCTATAAAACGGCATATGCCGCAATGCGTAACAACTGTGAAAAGTTTGTGCTGATCTCGACGGATAAAGCGGTAAATCCTACCAACATCATGGGTGCTTCCAAACGTCTTTGTGAGATGGTAATCCAGTCCTTTGCCAGACGGATTGAACAGAAAAGAGCGGATGAAATACCACCGCTAAACTACCATGAAGAAAATATTTCATGCCAGCCTTTGGACTTTGTGCCGGAGACAGAGTTTGTAGCGGTGCGCTTTGGAAATGTATTAGGATCTAATGGGTCGGTGATTCCACGATTTAAAAAGCAGATTGAACAGGGAGGTCCTGTGACAGTTACTCATCCGGATATCATCCGTTATTTTATGACGGTTCCGGAAGCTGTATCACTGGTGCTTTTAGCGGGAACCTATGCTCATGGAGGAGAAATATTTGTTCTGGATATGGGTACACCGGTCAAAATTGATACATTGGCAAGAAATATGATTCGCTTATCCGGGTTAAAGCCGGATGTGGATATTAAAATCGAATATACCGGCCTGCGTCCCGGTGAAAAGCTTTTTGAAGAGAAATTGATGTCAGAGGAAGGTTTGAAAAAGACCAAGAACAGTTTGATTCATATCGGATGTCCGATTCCATTTGATGTCGATGAATTTATTAATCAGCTTCATCAATTGATGATTGCCGTATATAATGAAGAAGAAAATATTCGTGATCTTGTTGCACAGGTGGTTACTACATACCATCCTGCCGGCGAACACGGCACAGAAGATAAGGGAGCTGTGTATGAACAGCTGATTCAAGAAACGAAAGAGGGTTCAGATGATGAAAAAAGCACGAGAAATCAAATTCAGTCCACCTGATATCAGCGAGTTGGAAGTCCAGGAAGTAGTGGATGCCTTACGCTCAGGCTGGATCACAACAGGACCGAGAACCAAACAGTTAGAGAGAAATCTTGCGGATTATCTTCATGTGAACCGGTTTGTATGTTTAAGTTCCGCAACAGCTGCTGAAGAAATCGTTTTGCGCATGTTAGGAATCGGTCCAGGAGATGAGGTCATCGTACCGGCTTATACCTATACCGCAAGTGCTTCAGCTGCCATTCATGTAGGAGCTAAGGTCATCTTTATTGATTCTCAAAAGGATTCTTTAGAGATGGATTATGATGCGATGGAAGCTGCGATTAACGAGCGTACCAAGGCAATCGTACCGGTAGATCTTGGCGGTATTGTATGTGATTATGACCGCATCTATCAGGCTGTAGAGAATAAAAAACATCTGTTTAGGGTAACCGGGGAATTTGAATTTGGAAGAAAGATTCAATCTATATTTAACCGTGTCTTTGTGGTTGCCGATTGTGCCCATGCCTTAGGTGCCAAGCGTGATGGAAAGATGGCAGGTCAGCTTGCAGATTTTTCAACATTCAGCTTTCATGCCGTAAAGAACTTCACAACTGCAGAAGGCGGCGGTGCCTGCTGGAGAAAGATCGAAGGAATCGATGATGAAGAAATCTATAAATGGTTCCAGCTTTTCAGTCTGCATGGACAATCCAAAGATGCTCTGTCAAAAACACAGGTAGGCAGCTGGGAATATGATATTATCGCACCGATGTATAAATGCAATATGACAGATATTGCGGCTGCGATGGGTTTAAAACAGCTGGAAAGATATCCGGGTATGTTAGAACGCAGAAAAGATATCATTGCCATCTATGATGAAATGTGCGATAAGCTGGGAGTTAAACACTTAAACCACTATACTGATAAAATGACAAGCTCGGGTCATCTATATATTGTGAATGTTCCATGGGCAGATGATACTTTAAGAAGAGAGATCATCATTAAGATGGGAGAGCTTGGCATTGCCTGCAATGTCCACTATAAGCCGCTTCCGATGATGACTGCTTATAAGGCATATGGCTGGGATATCAAGGATTTTCCAAATGCGTATGCGCATTTTGAAAATGCGATTACTTTACCGTTACATACCTGCTTAAGCGATGAGGATGTAGAATATATCGTTGAATGTTTTACAGAAGTAATCAATGCGACAAAATAAATATGAGGTTAGACTGTGAATTTCAGTCATAGCCTCTTTTTTATTATATGCAGAAGAAGAAAATGTTTTGATTTTATAAGAAGTGAAATAGATTTTTTTATATGCAGACAAGGAATAATTTTAAACTTTTTTCTATGATCAGCGTATTAGTAATCAGAAGGGACAAGAAGAGATATTAAGAAGAAAAGTTTGCGATTGATGTTTTATGTAAAATAAAAACTCTAAATATAACGAAAAAACACCTATTGTGTATGTTTGACGTGTACACGTATCTCGGGTATAACGGAATCGTGATAAAAAGCTTTAAAGATAATGAAACAGAAAAAATATATAATCAGATATTTTCTAAAAGATTTCCTAAGAGTATTCAAAAAGTGGCTCTAAGAAAAATAATAATGATGGATAATGCAGAATGCTTAGTTGATCTTAGAATTCCTCCCGCAAATCATTTAGAGAAATTAAGTGGGGATAGGGAAGGACAATACAGCATCCGAATTCATAATCAGTACAGAATCTGTTTTGTGTTTAAAGACAGTGATCTTTATGATGTTGAAATTATTGATTATCATTAGAAAGAGAAGGTGTAAACAAATGAATACCATTATTAAAACTCCGAGTTTAGGTAAAATTTTAAAAGAGGAATTCATGGAACCGTTGAACATTTCCGCATATAAACTGGCAAAAGAAATTCATGTGCCAACTTCACGAATTCAGGATATTCTTCATAATCGTAGAAAAATAACTGCTGATACTTCATTGCGCCTTGGAAAATACTTTGGCTTATCGGAAAAGTATTTTCTAAATTTGCAGAATGACATAGATATTCGAAACGCCAAAGAACAAATGGGAGAAGAATTATCAACAATTTCCGTTTATCACCATGCTTAGATTACGGCATTAGAGAAATCTGATGCTTTTTTTGATGCCGAAAATAGAAATTATTTGTAATAATATCTTCTATAAATAAAGAAGATATGACAGAAAAGTGTGGATAGGGTATAATATTCACAGTTTTTATTTGTTGGGAGGGAAAAGCACTTGAAAAAATGGGAAGATTTACCAGAAGAGCTCCAGCTTCCGGAAATTAAAGAATATTACGATATATTGAAAAATAAAAAAGTGAGCCGCTTTGTTAAGCGCCTGTTTGATATAGTTGTATCTCTGGTTTTACTGGTTGTTTTATGTCCGGTTATGCTTGTCATTGCCATATTGATTCAAAGAGACTCCAAGGGTGGTGTGTTCTTCCGCCAGGAGCGTGTAACAACCTATGGAAAGATTTTTAAGATCCATAAGTTCCGTACGATGGTGAAGGATGCCGATAAGATAGGTTCGCAGGTTACAACCGGCTCAGATGCCAGGATTACCGGTATCGGCTCTGTACTTCGTAAATACCGCCTGGATGAGCTGCCACAGCTCATTGATGTAGTGTATGGAGATATGAGCTTTGTCGGCTGTCGTCCTGAGGTCGTTAAATATGTTAATGCATATACAAATGAAATGAAGGCAACACTATTAATGCCTGCCGGAATTACCTCGGAGGCCAGCATTCGCTATAAGGATGAGGCCGAGCTTCTGGATGGAGCTGATGATGTGGATAAGGTCTATATAGAACAGATTCTTCCGGCTAAAATGAAATACAATTTGGATTCCATACGGAATTTTAATATATGGAATGAATTTGCCACAATGATACGAACTGTTTTGGCAGTGCTTGGCAAAGAATATCATTAGGAGGATTCATGTCAAAGAAAGCGTATATTGTAGATGTCTATGATGATTATGCCATCCGGTTAAAGTATGTGGAGAAAGTCCTGATTGAAAAGGGCTACGATACACATATTCTTTTATCGGATTTTAATCATGTCAAAAAAATGTTGGAAAAGGCTCACGCCGATAAGGAAAATGTGGAGCACATTTCGGTATTACCGTACAAAAAGAATTTTTCTTTTCAAAGATTGTATTCTCATTATCAATTTGCCCGTAATGTGTATAAAAAATTAGTAGATGAAAAACCGGATCTTGTCTGGTGCATTATTCCGCCTAATTCGTTAACGGGGCAGATGGCTAAATTAAAAAAGAAAATCAACTGCACCTTATATTTTGATTTAGATGACATGTGGCCGGAAACCTTCCCGTTATCAGGTGTAGAAAAAGTTTTAAAGATTCCATTTTCAATTTGGCGAAGACTTCGCGACCACAATATCGACAAGGCAGATATGGTTATTGCCGAGTGCGATTTATTTAAAGAAACCATTCAGAAACGGATACCGGGTATTAAGATCGAAACACTCTATTTCTGTAAGGATGAAGCCTTAAAGGAAAGAAGAATCGGATACAGGAAAGGAAAGTTAAATCTTGTGTATACCGGTTCCATCAATAATATTTTTGATGTGGATTTCACCTGTGATTTTTTGAAAAAGGCGAGTGAAAAAGCAGAACTAACCTTACATATCATCGGAGATGGAGAGCTTCGTGAACAATGGTTGAAAAAGATGGATGAAATGGGTTTATCCTACCATTACCATGGCATTGTCTATGATGAACAAGAAAAGGCAGCCATTTATGACGGATGCGACTATGGTATTAACTTTATGAAACCTTCCGTATTTGTCGGCTTAACGATGAAATCGCTGGATTATTTCACTTATCATCTTCCGTTATTGAATAATATTCACGGAGATACGTGGAACTTGATAGAAGCGAAAAGGGTTGGGTATAATATAAATAACGACTTTAAAATCGATGAAATCATATCTTTAAATGAACTTGATTATCAAATAATGTGCCAAAAAGTTGGTGAAATATATACAAAGTCATTTACTGCATCGATTTGTACAGACAAATTACATCAATGGATCAAGGAGGCTACAGAATGAAGGTATTAGTTACAGGAGGAGCCGGTTATA
>CACYBS010000389.1 GCA_902772725.1 Erysipelothrix rhusiopathiae | reverse complement strand
GATATTGGCAGGCTTGATATCTCTATGGATCACACCTTCTTTATGGCAATATGAAAGAGCACTGGTAAGATCCAGTCCCATCTGTATTGCTTCTCTTTCATCCATCGGATGTTTTAAAAGGTAAGTATCAAGCGGTGTTAACAGTTCCATCCGGATTAAGATATCCCATCCGATTCCATCCTTATGTTTGATGATCTCGGAATCCTGGTAGCCTACGATATTGGGATGATTTTTTAACTTATCCATTAATGCGACTTCCTTTAAGATCTCATCAACAAATCCCTGGAAGTAGGCAGTGATAGATACTTCATCCATGCCTTCGCTGTAGGCTGCCTTGATAGCTGACTGAGACTGAGGGATACGGATGACCTTTAATGCGGATACCGTCTTAACAGATCCAACATTCTTTTCAATCTTATATACAGTTCCGTTAGCACCGGAACCGATTTCTTCTGTAATCTGCCAGCCGTTGCTGACATAGCTTCCTATTGTATATTCTTTCATATGCTGCTCTTTCTAACATCGATAATTCCTATGGTAATATTATCTACTCCACCGTTATCCAGTGCTGTTTGAAGAAGTTGTTCAACTGCTTCTTTACAATCATCTTTCTGATCTAAGATTTCAGCAATTTCCTTATCCGATACCATATCGGTAAGACCATCGCTGCAAACTAAATAACGATCATTTTCCATGATTTCTAAATCATTCATGTAAGGTTCTATTTGTATTTCATCGGGATCTATCCCAAGATATTGTGTTAATTGATGACGATAAGGATGATTGATAGCTTCAGCAGGCGTAATCAATCCGGATTTAAGTAAAAATTGAATAGTAGTATGATCTTCAGAAAGTTGTTCTAAATTATGGTCACGATATCGATAAATTCGTGTATCTCCCACATTGCATATGGTTATCGTATTGGAATTGAACTCCATTACTGCAACAGTAGAGCCCATTTTTATTCTCTTTTCTCTTGCGCTTTTATAAATGGAGTTACCGGCATTGATTACACATTTGTCCAACGGATCTTGATTATTTATGCACTCAACAGTTATAGAGGATGCCAGCTTTCCATTAGACATTCCACCCATGCCATCGGCAACCGCAACACGCAAAAACTCATCTGTCTTCCCCCGAAGCAGATAACCTTCCCGGGCAGTTTCCCCATTGATCCAATAATAATCTTCGTTTTCCATACGCACTTTTCCCTTGTGAGAAACCATTGCATATTGATAGTTAAACCTACTCAAAGTAAAACTCTCCTAACTCATTTAATTATACATGAAAACAAGACAACCTAAAATGAAAACAGCCTCATAATACGTATTCTTAAACCTTTCTACATTGTTACTTATTTTGATACATTTTCATAAAAAAAGACCCTAACGATAAACGTTAAGGTCAAATTAATTCTATTTATTTTGCGTGTACCTCATCAAAGGTATCCTGAATTTCTTTAGAAGGTTCTTCTGTCATTAATGATACGACTACCGAAATCACTAAGTTAATGATGAATGCCGGTAATAATTCATAAATCGCAAAGGCGCCACCCATAGGTGCAATCATGTACTTCCATACAAAGATCATAACACCACCGGCGATAAGTCCTGCTAAGATACCCTGGCGGTTAGCGCGCTTCCAGAATAATGCCAATAACATGGCCGGTCCGAAAGTAGCACCAAATCCTGCCCATGCAAAGGATACAACACGGAATACAGAACTGTTTGGATCCCATGCCAGAATCAAGGCAATTAATGCGATGCCAAATACCGTGCCGCGGGCAATACGCATTGTCTTCTTTTCATCCATTTCAATATGCAGATAATCACTCATTAAGTCCTGTGCAATACTGGATGATGCCGCCAACAATTGGGAGTCAGCAGTTGACATTGTAGCTGCCAAAATACCTGCTAAGATAATACCTGCAACAAGCGCAAAGAAGACACCGTTTTTAGACATTAAAGTAGCCATCTGAATAATAATCGTTTCTGATTCAGCCGTTGTTTTTAACATCGGAATGGCACCTGTTAAAGATACACTGTAACCGATAATACCGATTAAGATCGCAACAGCCATGGATAATACTACCCAGACACCGGCAATTCTGCGGGAAGTCTTTAATTCGCTTTCATCACGAATTCCCATAAAACGTAATAAGATATGCGGCATACCGAAATATCCTAAGCCCCATGCAAGTGTGGAAACGATTGGTAAGAAGCCAAAGTTTCCGGCCTGACCTGTTTCGGCAACATATCCCTGGGTAAGATTCAAATAGCCCGGCAGAGCCTCGGCATTTTTGAATACAACATCCCATCCACCGGCAACATTAACACCAAAGAATACGATAATTACTAAGGCAATGGTCATAAAGATACTCTGTACTAAGTCAGTAGTAGATACCGCTAAGAAACCGCCTAATGTCGTATAAGCTACGATAATAACAGCTCCGATGATCATCGCAATATGATAATCCAAACCTAACAGTGTATTAAATAATGTACCTACGGCCTTAAAACCGGATGCGGTATAAGGAACAAAGAAAATAATGATAATTAATGCACTGATAAGTGAAAGCATATTCTTCTTATCTCCGAATCGCTTTGAGAAAAATGCCGGAATCGTAAATGCACCGATTTTTTCTGAATAGCGGCGCAGCAATTTGGCAACAAATAAGAAGTTCAAATACGTTCCTACCGCTAAACCGATAGCTGTCCATCCTACTTCGGCAACACCGGCAAGATAAGCTAAGCCCGGAAGTCCCATCAACAGATAGCTGGACATATCAGATGCTTCTGCACTCATGGCAGTTACGATCGGTCCTAATGATCTTCCACCGATAAAGAAGTTTTCGGACGATTCTCCGCTTCCCTTACGGCTGTAGTAGACACCGATCAAAATCATGGCTGCCAAGTACAAAATAATTGACACCATAATTAAAATTTGTGATTTAGTCATAATACCTCTCCTTAAACTAATATTCATGATTATAGCACAATCATAAACAATATAAAATATAGAACGGAGTATAGAATCAATTCTATACTCCGTATTCAAATTATACTTATTTCTGCTTTAAATAAAGGTTTTTTTAACTAGAATGCAGTTCATACAGACTACTAAACAACTTTTATTTAAATGCCTGTAAAAACAGCGGTGTCATCTTATCCGAATACTCTGTTAAGGAGTATTCTCCCTCACACAGGCACCAGTCATACATAAGTGCTCTTTCCCATAAGGCATAGGCTTTGGTGATCTGGTCGGAAGAAAATTCCTTTTTAAACTCTCCGTTTCGAATACCTTCCTGGGCAATCTGACGCAACAATCTAAAATAATATCTATCTCTTTCAAGTAAAGATTTTTCCGAAGAGGCTAATAACTGTGTTGACAACAATCCTGTCAATAAATCTCTTGATATGCCATCTTCAATCATCAAAAACAATTCATGATTTAGAAACAACAGTTTATCGATGGCACTTGAAAATTCATCCAGCCGTTTATGAAGTTCCTTATACTTTTCATCAAATACATAGGATAACGTACCTAAAAGCGAATCCTTCGATGGAAAGTAATGATAAAAGGAACCCCGGGAAGTCTGGGATAAAGTTATGATATCTTCAATGGTTGTTTCTTCGTATCCCTGATCATAGAATAACTTCCATGCCGCATTGATGATTCGCTCTTTGGTATTGTGCGTACTTTTCTTTGGCATACTTACTTCTTAAACAAGGATAAAATGGTGCTTAAATCTAATTCTTCCTTATTCTCTTCTTTCTTATCCGCTTTTTCAGCTAATTTGGATACAGCAGCTGAGATTAGTGTTCTTGTCAGTTCGGAACATTCACGATAATCCTTGATCAGTGCCTTTTCTTCCTTAGATAAGCGGATTGTTGTACTTGTTTTCTTAGTTGCAGTCTTTTTGGCAGTGCTTGTCTTCTTATTATCGGTTTTCTTTGCACTACTTGTCTTTTTATCACTGTCTTTTTTTGATGTAGAAGTTTTCTTAGCGGTCGTCTTCTTTTCAGTGTCCTTTTTGGTTGTTTTCTTAGCTGTCGTCTTCTTTGCGGTCTTCTTTTCTTCTGCAGCTTTTTTAGCTCTTGTGATTTCTTCTTCAGCCATGGTTCCATCTCTCTTTCTTTTTTTATCATTGTACCATTTTTATTTCTGACATAAATGATGTTCCTTCATTTTCTATATTGAATGTGGAAAGGGTGATACTATGACAAGAGCACAAAGAGAAATCAATCGTGTTCTGAATGAAATGCTTCAGGATATCGTATTGATGCACCATGTTGCGAATGTGCGTTTCTACAACGCATACCGCTACAAGCTCAAAGCAGAAAGGATGCGCTATCGCAATTAAAAAGCCAAAGCATCTTTCTACTTTGGCCTAAAGGATCAATACCATCCAAATAAGGATTGGTTACCATCCATCTTTTCTATTTGAGAAATCTCTTCCGGTGTTAATTCAAAATCAAACACATCGAAATTCTCTTCGAGTCTTTCCTTACGGGAAGACTTCGGTATGACAATGATATCCTTTTGAATCAGATATCTTAAGATGACCTGTGCCGCACTTTTTTGATGCGCTCCCCCTATTTGAATCAACAATCCCTCCCGGAAGGGATTTCTTCTTCCTTCGGTAAAAGGAGCCCATGCCTCCATGGCCGTATTTGTTTGATCCAATACTTTCTTTAAGCTTTTCTGCTGGAAGTACGGATGACATTCCACCTGGTTCAACATCGGTACAATGTCTACGTTTGATACAAAATTTTTAAAGAAAGATTCTTTAAAATTGGATACACCAATAGCTTTAATAACACCTTTTCTGTAATACTCTTCCAATGCCTTATACATTTCCACTGATTGACCGTACGGTTCATGAATCAAATACAGATCGACATAGTCCATCTTGAAATTTTTCAGCGATTCTTCAATCCCCTTTTGAGCAGCCCTGTAAGATGTATAGGAACTGTTTAGCTTAGTAGTGATAAAAAGATCTTCTCTTTTTACTACGTTCGATGCGATCAGGGGTGCAAGTGCATCCCCAATCATCTTTTCATTGCCATACATCTTAGCCGTATCAATTAATCGATATCCGACCTCTACGGCATCCTGAATAATACGCATGCCATCTCTGCCGGTCACATCCCAGGTACCGAGTCCCAACATCGGCATTTTGATGCTGTTATGTAATGTTTTATATTCCATCTTATTTCAAATAGGTACGGAAGAATTCTTCCATATGATCAAAAGGAATCACATTTACATCATCATATAAATCTGTATGAACAGCTCCCGGAATAATCATCAATTCTTTATTGTCGGTATATTTATTACCATCGATCATATTGGCATAGGCATCCTTGCTAAAATAACAGGAATGAGCCTTGTCACCATGGATGATCAGTACCGCATTACGAATTTCATTGGAATACTTTAAGATTGGCTGGTTCATAAAGGACATGCATCCAATCACATTCCATCCACCGTTGGAGTTAAGTGATCTTTCATGATATCCGCGTTTTGTCTTGTAGTAATCATAGTAATCCTTTACAAAGAACGGTGCATCTTCAGGAAGTGGGTCAACAACGCCACCGCCAAGTACATATTCACCGGCTTTATAATCACGGATACGCTGGGCATTTAAAGCCACTTTCTTTTCATAACGTTTTTCTTCGCTGTCTTCCGAATCAAAATATCCGTTGGCATTGACTCTTGTCATATCATACATTGTAGAAGCTACCGTCGCTTTAACACGAGTATCTAATGCAGCGGTATTTAATGCCATTCCGCCCCATCCGCAGATGCCGATAATACCGATTTTTTCTGCGTCTACATTATCCTGCACGGATAAGAAATCAACGGCTGCCTGGAAATCTTCGGTATTGATATCCGGGGATGCCATGTAACGCGGCTGTCCACCGCTTTCACCGGTAAAAGATGGATCAAAGGCAATGGTTAAGAAGCCTCTTTCAGCCATCTGTTGGGCATATAGGCCTGAACTTTGTTCCTTAACAGCACCAAACGGACCGCATACCGCAATCGCTGCAAGCTTTCCTTCATATTCTTTTGGTTCATATAAATCCGCAGCGAGTGTGATTCCGTAACGGTTCACAAATGTCACCTTACGATGGTTGACCTTTTCACTTTTCGGGAAAACCTTATCCCATTCTTGAGTTAATTTTAATTGTTCCATATGATTAAACCTCCCTTTTCATTTCGTTCACCAGATAATCTAAACGATCAACTTTTTTCTGTATGGCATGTAATTCTTCCATTAATGGATGACGATACTGCTTTAATAAACGAATCCGTTCATCCAAAGATAGTTGAGAATAAACAGATAGGAAACGATCAATCTGATCGCACGAGCATCCTGCATCTTCTAAGCAGTTCTGTATATATTTTGGATTCACTCTTTTTCCTCCTGTGACTATACCTTACAATATTTTTTTATAATTCACTAATGGTATTTTAGAATATGTGTTATTCTAAAATAGAATAACAGGAGGCAATATGGAAATTAAAAGTTTACGCTATTTTTTAACAGCCGCCAGAGAAGAAAATATGACAAGAGCTGCTAGTATATTACATATTTCCCAACCTACCCTTTCTAAAACAATAAAGGCACTGGAAGAAGAGTTAGGAAAACAGTTGTTTATCCGCCACAGCTTTCATATTGAATTAACAGAAGAAGGTATGCTGCTTCGAAAAAGAGCAGAAGATCTCGTTGATCTGGCTGATAAAATCGAAAATGAATTTACGGCATTAGATATTCTGGATGGTGGTGATCTTTATTTTGGATTGGCGGAAAGTTATCATATCCGCTATCTGGCAAGGCAGATTAAAATATTCAAAAACATGTATCCCAATCTGAGATTTCATATTACCAGCGGTGACAGCGAACAGG
>CACYBS010000388.1 GCA_902772725.1 Erysipelothrix rhusiopathiae | reverse complement strand
CTTTTGTTTATAAAATCAAGAAACTCACTAAAGTTCCTTAAATCTATCTATGAAAAAACTTTTCAAATCAAATAAATATGCTATAATGTGGGATATAAGGAGGTTTTATCTCATGGGATTTATGGATAAAGTGAAAGACTTTGTAGCTCCAATCGACGACGACGAATACGATGAATACGAAGAAGATGAAGTTCAGCCTGCTCCAGTAGCTCAGCCGGAACCGGAACCTCAGAATCGTTACGAAAGACCGAGAAGTCGTGCTAATGCTTCTAATTTGAATTCAAACACTAAGATGGTATTATTTGAGCCGAGAAGTTTCGGGGAAGCAGAAGAAGTTGGTCAGCGTTTAAAAGAAGGACGTGCAGTTGTAGTTAACCTTCATAAGTTAGATCGTGACTATGCACAGCGCACTATCGATTTCTTGACCGGTGTTGTATTCGCATTAGACGGAAAAATCCAGAAGGTTGGACAGAATGTAATTCTTTGTTCACCAGCTCAGATTGGTGTTCAGGGTTCTATCTCTCTGGGTGACCCGGATGATCTCGAAGAAGACTCAGAAGAGTAGAATCTCACATACAAATCAAAGCTATTATAAAGGTCATGAATTGTTTGCAGCCCGAATACAGGATCTTATTGCAGCCTGTAGGGGTAGGACTCAACCAGTTCTGACCTCTTTTTTATCGCCTTCGGAAATGGAACTTGTTAAACAGATCACACCCGGAGATATAGATGTTTCTTTTTACGGAGGTTATGAAAATGCCGAAAGGCAGGTAGCTTGTATTATGCCTGAGGGATTCGAACCGGAATACGATATTGATATTCTGTATACTTCCTATCGTCCTGTATCACGTGAGTTAACACATCGTGATGTTCTTGGCGGTTTGATGCATTTGGGAATCGACCGGTCATGGTTAGGAGATTTTATCGTTACCGATAAAGACATTACGATATTGTGCAAAGAATCGATGTCCGATTTTATCTGCACTGAATTTCGCCTGATCGGACGCTGTCCGGTTCAATTTGAAATTCGCAATGATTTACAGATACAGCCGGGCAAAAGGGAAGTAATCCAGGTCAATGCAGCCAGTCTTAGAATGGATGTAGTAGTCGCCGCGATTTCGCATTGCTCACGTTCTAAAGCTGTAGAAAAAATACGACAGGGATATGTCAAATTGAATGATGTTGTTCTTGAAGAAAACAGACAATTATGCAATAATGACTTTGTTTCAATTCGGAAATGCGGTCGATTTCGTTTTCTGGGTATAAAAAATACCACAAGAAAAGATCGATTGATTCTTGAATTTGAACAATATCAATAAGCAATGAAAAAGACACGTTAAAGAAACGATGCATCTAAGAGAGCAGTCGGCCGGTGAGATGACTGTATGATACTTTCTTTAATATCCCTTTGGAGCTGTTTTCTGAAATTAAGTAGGAAAATCCGGGTCGTACCGTTATCATACGAAATAAGTGTGCGGCATTATGCCGCAAACTAAGGTGGTACCGCGTTTTGACGTCCTTAGAAGGGGCGTTTTTTTATTGTATAAAGGAGAGGAAAGAATGGACTACAAAGACACACTGCATATGCCTAAAACCGCATTTGAGATGCGTGGTAATCTGGCAAAAAAAGAACCGAATTTTCAAAAACGCTGGCAGGATATGGAATTATATGAAAAGATGCTGGCTAAAAGAGAAGGTGCAAAATCATTTGTTTTACACGATGGCCCGCCATATGCCAATGGTGATATCCATTTAGGACATGCCTTAAATAAGATTTTAAAGGATGTCATTAATAAATCCCATTTTATGAACGGAGAAAAGGTACCGTACATTCCGGGATGGGATACTCACGGTTTACCAATTGAAACAGCTGTCACAAAATTAGGATATGACCGCAAGAAAATCGGTATTGCCGAGTTCCGTAAGATCTGTAATGACTTTGCTTTAGAACAGGTTGAAAACCAGAAGGCAGGTTTCTTATCATTGGGTTCAATCGGTGACTACAATCACCCATACATTACTTTGACTAAGAACTTTGAAGCCCGTCAGATTGAAATCTTTGGAAAGATGGCAATGGATGGCTTAATCTACAAAGGATTAAAACCGGTATATTGGTCACCATCCAGTGAATCAGCTCTGGCAGAAGCCGAAGTTGAATATAAGGATGTTAAATCACCTACCATCTATGTAAAAATGAAGGTGAAAGATGCCAAGGGATTATTCGATGAATACAATACTTATTTCGTGATTTGGACCACTACTCCTTGGACTATTCCGGGAAATATGGGTATTGCGGTTCATCCAAATATGACCTATGCGCTGGTTGAAACCGACCAGGGTAACTTGATCGTATTGGAAGAATTGGTTGAATCCTTAATGAAGATCTTTAAGATTGAAGAATACGATGTTGTTCGTAAATTCAGTGGTAAAGAATTTGAATATATGACTTATGAGCATCCGTTGTATCCGGAAAGAACTGGTATTTTGATGTTAGCGGACTACGTTACAGCAGATGCCGGTACCGGATGTGTACATACTGCTCCTGCATTTGGTGTAGATGACTACAATACCGGAAAACGCTATAACCTTCCAATCAACGTAAATGTGGATGATCAGGGCTGCATGACAGAAGACTGCGGTGAAAGACTTGCCGGTCAATATGTTGAAGATGCCAATAAGACTGTTACAATGTGGCTGGATGAAAAGGGCTTATTATTGAATTTGACCTTCATTACACACTCCTATCCACATGACTGGCGTACTAAAAAGCCAATTATTTTCCGTGCAACTACACAATGGTTTGCCTCTATCGATAAGATCCGCGACCAGCTTTTAGAACAGATTCATTCTGTATCCTGGGTACCGGCATGGGGTGAACAGAGAATGCATAATATGATCGCTGACCGTTCCGACTGGTGTATTTCCAGACAGCGTGCATGGGGTGTTCCAATTCCTATCATCTATGGTGAAGATGATACACCGTTAATGGATAAAGCCATTTTCGATCATGTTGCTGAGTTGTTCAGAGAATATGGATCCAATGTATGGTTTGAAAGAGATGCTAAGGATTTATTACCGAAGGGCTATAAGAATGAACATTCTCCAAACGGTATCTTCCGCAAGGAATTAGATACCATGGATGTATGGTTTGACTCCGGAAGCTCACATACAGGATGTCTCGTTGAAAGAGGCTTAGGTTATCCTTGCGACTTATATTTTGAAGGAAGCGACCAGTACCGCGGATGGTTCAACTCATCCTTAATTGTAGGTACAGCAGTATATGGACAGTCACCATACCGTCAGGTATTGTCTCATGGCTTTGTCATGGATGAAAAAGGCGTTAAGATGTCAAAATCTCAATGGAACGCAGTAGCTCCAAGTGAAATCACAAAGAACTACGGTGCTGATATCTTACGTTTATGGGCTACTTCTGTTGACTATCAGGCAGATTGCTCTATGGGTAAAAACATCTTAAAACAGATGTCAGATACTTACCGTAAGGTACGTAATACTTTCCGTTTCTTAATGGCAAACTTAGATGATAATACATTCGGTGCTAAAGACTGCATCCCTGTATCCGATATGGAACAGTTAAATCAGTATATGATGGTTCGTTTGGATGAAATCATCGATATCGTTGTTCCTGCTTATTTGGAATATCGTTTTGCCGATGTTGTTCAGACCTTAACAAACTTTATGACAAACGAATTATCTGCATATTATCTGGATTACACAAAGGATATCTTATATATCGAAGAAAAAGATTCGAAGGAAAGAAGAGAAGTTCAGACAGTACTTTATACTGCATGTGAAGTACTTACTAAACTCTGGGCTCCGATTCTTTGCCATACAACAGAAGAAATCAACGATATCATGAAGTTCGATGAAGAAAGTATTCATTTAACTGCATTCCCTGATGTTGAATTCAGTTTTGATCCGGAAACATTAAAACGTAAGATGCATATCTTATTCGCAGTTCGTAAAGATGTATTTAAGGCTTTGGAAGAAGCCCGTGCAGATAAGCTCATCGGTAAGTCTTTAGAAGCATCTGTTGCCTTAGATGTAGAAGATAATGTGATGGATGTGATTGAAGATGTACTCAAGAACCCGGCACAATGGTTTGTTGTATCTGAAATTACCTATGATGATAATCTGCCAAAATATGACAAGGCAGGCGTTAAGGTTACCAAAGCGGCTGGGGCACCGTGTCCTCGCTGCTGGAATTACACAACAGCACATAATGAAGATGGATTATGTGACCGCTGTGCGAAAATTATCTTACATAAATAAAATTTGAGGTGAATCGAATGATTCACCTTGTTTTTTTGGAAAGAGTGTGTATTATACTTCTTGAATTCTGAAATATGAATGATTAAGGAGGTTTTTTAATGAAAACACTTGGAAATATATTATGGTTTATCTTTGCGGGTTTCCCTCAGGGCCTTGCATGGTGTGCTGCCGGAGTATTGTGGTACATCACAATTATCGGAATCCCAATCGGTAATCAATGTTTCAAATTATCCAGAATGATGTTCTTTCCGTTTGGTAAAGAGGTTAGCTATACCCATATGGGAACGGTATCCGTGCTGGCTAATGTATGCTGGGTATTGATCAGCGGTATTCCACTTGCTTTAGCTGCCTGCGCAAACGGAATGGGATTATGCTGCACCATTATCGGAATCCCTTTCGGTCTGCAATGCTTCAAATTTGCTAAGTTGGCATTGGCTCCATTTGGTGCTGAAATTATTGAACTGTAAAGTCTTCTTCGGAAGGCTTTTTTTCTTATAAAAGGTGTACAATAGGTGCAGGTGAATACTTTATGAAATATAACTTAAATACAAATCATTATGCAGATTTCAATATTTATGAAATCAATAAGCTTCCCGCAAGAAGCTGGTTTATACCTTTTTCCACAAGAGAAAAGGCAGATTCTTTTGATAATGCTTCAAAGCGTTATCACTCCGACAAGGTTGATTGTCTAAGCGGTAACTGGGATTTCCGCTTTCTGGAAAATCCAAATGATCTTGACTATGAAATTGACTCCGACTCTTTTTTTACCGATACGATTGTTGTGCCATCGTGCTGGCAAACCAAAGGATATGGTAAACCCATTTATCTAAATACCCGTTATCTATTCCCATATGATCCACCGCGTATTCCTGAATTGGATCCGGTTGGTCCGGTATTTAGCTGGAACGGAGCGGATAAGGGATTTGGAATCCACTATTCCTATCCGGAAAATGAATACAACTATATCGGAGTTTATCGAAAGAAAATCAATATCACAAAAGAAGAAGATACTCGTTATATTCTTTCCTTTTTGGGGTGTGCGGCTTGCCTGGATGTTTTTGTGAATGGACAGTTTATCGGATATTCACAAGGATCTCACAACACAGCGGAGTTTGATATCAGCAATGCCTTAAATAAAAAGGATAATGAGATTGTCTGTCTGGTTCATCGCTGGTGCAATGGAACCTACTTAGAGGCACAGGATATGTTTAGATATAACGGAATCTTTAGGGATGTCCTTTTATATAAACAGAAAAAAGAAGATATCTTTGACTTTCATATTGATGCCAGAAATACAGAGAAAGGATATGAATGTATTATTCAGGCTGCCGGGTATAATTGCGATGTAGAATTTAGCGCAGCGCTTTTATCGAATACAGCTCAATCCAGAAACGGTGTTGTGAAATTTGAAAATCTTCAGGTAGATCGATGGAATGCAGAAAATCCTGTGCTATATGATATCTATTTGGAAACAGAAAATAGCTGTATTAAAGTGCAGTATGGATTTAAAGATGTTCATATTGATGGTAATAAATTCTATATCAATGATCATCTTGTAAAGCTTCGTGGTGTTAACCATCACGATACAAATCCTAAAAACGGCTATACGATGACGATGGAAGATATCGAAAAAGATATGCGGCTGTGTAAAGAGTTCAATATCGATACGGTCCGTACCAGCCACTATCCACCGGACCCATATCTTTTGGAGTGCTGTGATAAGCTTGGTATCTATGTAGTCGATGAGGCAGATATTGAAACCCATGGTGTATGGTCGCATATGTTACCGCCGGACTACAGTCGTATCTCCCGTGATCCATCATGGTCCGATCAATACGTAGATAGAGGAACAAGAATGGTGTATCGTGACCGAAATCATCCATCGATTATTATGTGGTCGCTTGGCAATGAGTCCGGTGGAGGAATCTGTACCAACAAAGAATATGAAGCCATGAAACAAATCAGTTCTTTACCAATACATTATGAAAGTGTGATTCATACCGACATTAAGGCTTATGATGTGGCAAGTGAAATGTATCCTGATGCGGCTCATGTAAGGCAGGTAGGTGAACTTTCATCGAAGGTTGAAACCAAATTAAAAGATCGTCCGTATTTCTTATGTGAATACGCTCATGCGATGGGAACCGGACCGGGTAATATCGAAGCTTATTGGGATGCGATCTATTCCTACGATAATTTAATGGGTGGCTGTATCTGGGAAATGGTAGATCATGCCTTTGAAGAAAACGGAAAATATACCTATGGTGGTGACCATGATGAATATATGCATGATGGAAATTTCTGCGTAGATGGTCTTTTCTATCCGGATAGAACTCCTTCAACAGGTGCATACATCGCCCGCCATGCCTATCGACCGATTCGTTTTTCGCATATTAAAGAGGATGAATTTGAGATATTTAATACAACATCTTTTACAAATGCCGACAAGTTTATCTTTGAATGTACATGGAATAACGGCGATAGCTTTACACTTTTAGAAAGTGTAGAGCCACTTTCCAAAAAACGAATTCATCTTGCCCTGCCGAATCATGAATCAATCAATGGAGATGTATTATTAACCATCCGTACATTAGATCAACAGGGAAATGAAAAGGCAGTTGAACAATTATGCGTGTTCAAACAGCCATATCAATTACCTAAAGTTAGAGCACAGAATTTTGATTATTTTATCCGAAATAATAAGCCAATCCTAAAAGCAGGGGATATAAATCTGGAGGGATTTACAACGATTTTGTATCGTGCACATACAGATAATGATGTTAACCTTCTTGGAGTGGACGTAATGAAACCATTCTATAATCTGGAAGAGGAAATTATATCCATTCAAAAATTTGCCGACCGAATTGAAATTCAATCAAAGATTTCATCCAGAGCATATACGTTTATCTGTACGGATGTTATATCTAAAAGCGAATATGGAATTCATGTTCACAGTACGCTTCACTGTAAAAGAGGAGTGGGAAATCTTCCTCGCTTTGGAAAAATCTTCCGCCTGTCAAAGGATTTTGAAAACATTACCTATTATGGAAGAAGCGGTGAAAGCTATATCGATATGAAAGAACAGTATCCTATTGAAACGGTAAATTGCGGTATATGGGATATGGTGGAACCTTCCATCCGCCCACAGGAAAGCGGTAACCGTTTTGACTGTCATTATGTGAAATTGAAATCCGATAATCAAGCTCTTTCCATCACATCGGATAGTGCCTTTGAGCTTACGATTAAACCTTACAGCGAAAAGGAACTGATGCAGATGAAGCATAGGGAAGATGTAGTATTCTCCGGAGTATATGTTGGAATCAATGCCTTCCAGATGGGAATCGGAACGGGCAGCTGCGGTCCGGGATGTGATAAAGAATATACATATCCTGTAAAAGATGATTACCAACTTGATTTCTATATCGTAAACGAAAAGCTGAGTTAGAGAAATTTCTCACTCAGCTTTTTATATGTTCTTTAAATGTTTGACACTTAAAAAGAGCTGATAAGTCACAAAATATGCTTCTAAATGAGAAAATATCTCATGTGAAATTGATAAATACTTATATTTGAGATAAAATCATTGTAGAAGGGAAGTGTTTATATGTTGATTCAATTTAATTTTAAAAACTATAAATCATTTAGAGATGAAACAACTATAGATTTATCCGCTACAAAAATTACTGAGTTTAATAATCGCATAACAAAGGTGGGTAAAGAGCGGATTTTACCTGTTGCGGCTATATATGGGGCCAATGCCAGTGGAAAATCCAATGTATATTCTGCGTTCGAATTTATGACAGAATATGTCAAAAACTCACTCCATTTTGGTGATGATGCACAGAGATTTGATGAAAATAGACCGATCCCTTTTTTATTTGATACTGAATCCGAAATAGCTGAATCCAGCTTTGAAGTATATTTTACTATTCCAAATGACCTTAAAGAGAAAATGTATAATTATGGATTCTGCATTGGAAGAGATGGAATAACCGAAGAATGGTTAAATTCTAAAGCTAAAACAGCAACTGAATATGCTCGTATATTTTACCGTTCTGAAGAAGAACTTGAATTCACCGGAATTAATAAAACCGGTGCCAAAAACATTGAAGTTGCTCTAGATAAACAGGTTCTTGTTGTATCATTAGGGGCGAAACTAAAAGTGGATATTTGTAAAAAAGTACGCGATTGGTTTTTAATTAACAGATTTTCCGATTTCGGTGATGTATTAACCAGTTTTGTGAAATCTAAGAAACTGCCGAAAGATTTTATTGATGATATAAATGTTCAAAATAATGTCATCAAATTCTTTGAATCTTTTGATGACAGCATTAAAGGATTTGAAATTGAAAAAATTAATTCCGACCAGGACAATAAAAAGCCCGTATATAATATTAAGACACTTCATAAGAAGATTGGATCTGACAAGTTTGCCAAGATTCCTTTAGGAATGGAATCAGCGGGTACCTTGAAAATGTTGGCATTATATCCCGAACTTCAAGAAGTGTTGGAAAATGGCGGTGTATATTTTATTGATGAGTTAAATGCACGCTTACATCCTTTATTGGTTAGGAATTTTGTGCTGACTTTTTTAAATCCGGAATTAAATATAAATCATGCGCAGCTTTTGTTTACTACACATGATTCATGGCAGCTTTCTAATGATTTTTTAAGAAGAGATGAAATCTGGTTTACCGGAAAAGATCAAGACGGGGTCTCTATGTTATATTCTCTGGCAGATTTTGTAGATGAAGACGGTTTAAAAATACGCAAAGATGAAAGTTATAGTAAAAACTACATGCTTGGAAAATACGGTGCAATTCCTTCTTTAAAGGCAATCGATATGCTTATGGAGGAAAAAACAGAAAATGGCAAAAAAAGATAGGGCGGGTATAAGAAAAAGAAGAGAACATTTTAAAAGATCACATGTTCCGGAGTTAGGTTACTATTTAATTATAACGGATACTAAAGGAACAGAGCGATGTTATTTTGAAGGGATGCTGATAATATGCCAAATTCCATGAAAAATAAAATTGTGATAAAAGCTGTTGAAACTAAGACGGTGAATTTAGTTGAAAAATGCTATGAACTAGCAGGATATGATCCTCAATATAGAATACCATGGATCGTGTTTGATAGAGATCAAGTGAATAATTTTGATAAAATTATTCAAGATGCTCATTCTAAACATATTCATGTTGGCTGGTCTAATCCCTGCTTTGAAATATGGATGTATGCCTATTTTAAAGAGATGCCTGTAATATTTGATTCATGGAACTGCAGCAGCAGATTTGCCGCAAAGTTTGAAAACATAACAAAAGAGCATTACTCAAAAACAGATGTTCATCTATATAAAAGGTTAATCGAATACGGTGATGAAGATTACGCAATTCAATTAGCTAAACAGAAATTCAGTCAACATCTACAAAATGGTTATATTTTGCCTTCTGAAATGGTGCCCTGCTCAACAGTTTATCAATTAGTTGAAGAAATAAATATGAAGCGTAAGAACAACGTAAATGAAAAGCTGAGTTAGAGAAATTCTCACTCAGCTTTTAATATGTTCTTTCACATTATCTGTCGTATAGATATAATATCCATCTTTTTCTATGGAAGCATCTTCAAGGTTCTTATCTAATATCCAGATAGCTTCGACATCGGGATACTTATCTTCCAGCCATTTTTGACCGTCCTTTACATTCATACAGAAAAGGGCAGTGCTTAACATATCTGCCAGGGCAGAATCATTCGTAATTACGGTAACAGAGCGCATATTATTTGCCGGATATCCTGTAGTAAAATCAATGATATGGGAATACATCGTATCATCAACCATATAATATCTTTGATAATCACCGCTGGTTACGATGGCACACTCACTTGTAGTCGCATATGTAACTATAGCTTCATAGGCTTCGGGATTTTGGATACCGATATGCCAGGAATCTTTCTTTTCACCAATTAGTACGACATTTCCTCCGGCATTGATCAAACCGCACTCTAATCCTGCTTCTTTTAACTTTTCAGCAGTTTTTTGACAGGCATATCCTTTGGCGACACCGCCTAAATCCAACGATAATTCCGGATCTGTAAAACGAATGGTATTTCCTTCTATCACAATTTTATCTTTACCGGCATGTGACAGGGCTTGCTCAATTGCTTCTTTTTCCGGAAGAGTTCCTGATTTTCCTTCTTCATTTAAAGTTAATCCTTCTTCTCGATAGGTGTGCCATAGATTTAAGACATTTCCTTCGGTAATATCGAAAGCCGGATTGATAAAATCAAGGGACATTTCAATACATTCTAATAATTCATCATCCACTTCTACGGCATGATCATAAGCTTCCTGGTTGAGTGTATAGATGTTGTTGATGCCATCATAGGCATGATATTTGTCAAACAGGGAATTGTAGTAGGTAAAAGATTCCCGCACTATCTTTGTGTATTTTTCAAATTCTTCAGCGGAACACTCGGCTTTAAATTGAACCGGTGTATCAAAGCCAACATTTGTCAAAGTGATATTTTGCGTATCCGGTGCTTGATTGGAAATGATACCTGTCATCATCGCAACAATCACAAGAAAACAGGCGGATATCGCAATCCATAGTTTTGTTTTATTCATAGAAATATGATAAATCTTTCAAAATTGAATGTCTATGATTCTTTATCATTCAAAAACCAGAATTAAAAAAGCCAGGCTGAAGTACAGCCCGGCAAATATGAATTCTAAGCTCCTGTTTTATATTCTTTGATCCAGTTTTCCACATCGGCTTCCTGTGGGTCGATGTAAATTGTTTTATAGGACTGCATTGTCACAAAGCCGATCTTGGATCCGGGAACCTTTTTGATCTGCGAAATCGGACAGTAGTCTACCGGTACCGAACTGGATTGACTGGATTTGGAAAACCAGGCTGCCAGGTTGGCACACATGCGGATACGTTTTTCATCCGGATCAATCATCTTTAATAAAACATGCGAGCCATGATATCCTTTGACATGGAACCAGAGGTCCTGCTTACGGGATAATTGATGAGTAATATAATTATTCTGCAGATTATTTTTACCGATAAAGATATCCGCATCTTCCATATGAAGATGGAGAACATTTGGCTTAGATTTCTTTTTTGCCCGCACCTTTTTCTTATTTGGCATCAATACTCTCTGGTTGATGAGCTCTTCTCTGATTTCCATGGCATCCTGGTTACTGCAGTAAGAAAGCTGCTGTTCCAGCTGGGTATAGTATTCGATCTCATCTTCACACTGCTTGATCTGTTCCTTTAGAATATCAATAGACCTTTTTAATTTATGATACTTTTGATAATAACGCCTTGCGTTATCTTTTATATCAAAGCGCATATCAATCGGAATAATCACATCTTCGCCTGTCTCAAACGAGGTTAAGGTGACTTTAGGTGCTTTTTGAACCTGCCCCATATAGGCATAGAGCAGATCACCATACTCCCGATAGATAGGATAATCGGCTGCCTGAGCTAAGGAGTCTTTTAATTTCGGTAATTTCTTGATGTTCTTGTTCTTTTCTTTTTCTACCGTTCTAAACAAATCACCGCACTGCTCCTTGATCCTTGCCTTCTGCTCATCCTTTTCATAAAGATGATGTAAGCCTTCCATCAAGCCATAAGTCTTCGGTGTACTGTTTAAATGCTTCAATTCTATACAGTGATAATCCTTTTCATATACATATAAAGTATTGGATTTCATGATTTCTTGAAAGATATCTTCAAATTTTTCAGATTGGCGCATGCGATAGATAAACTCTCTTGATAATAGAGGAGAAAAGCCATCGATCTGTTTAACTAATGAAGTTTCCAAATCGATATTTTCAACGTGTTCAGGATTTTGTTTATCCGGCTTATCCGGTAGTGTATAAACAGCACCCGGATGAATCAAGCGTTTGGAATTCTCATAAACAGGGATCCGCTTTAATGCATCTACGATAATATTGTCTTCACTCACAAGAACAATGTTGGCATATTTTCCCATCACTTCTCCATACAGTTTGAAATGACAGATATCTCCAAACTCATTACGGGAAGTAATATCAAATATCACGATGCGGTCATATCCGGCCTGATGTACGGAAGTGATAATCGCCTGGGATAGATTTTTTCGTAATACCATCACAAAGTTGCTGGGATCCGATTGGGTGACAGGGGCACTGTCATATATATAAATACGATTGGTATTGGAATGAACATTAATGATTACACGCTTGGTACCCTGGTTTTGTGTACGAAGGGTTAGGGCAATCTCTTCATCGCTGACATTTTGTATCTTGTTGATTTTGCAGGGACACAGTTCATCTAATTGATTGGTAATATTATGAAGTAATAAACCATCTAGTGCCATGAGCGTTCCTCCTCCTTTTGTCAAAACATTATAACACAGAAAAACATTTTGACACTTATAGTGATTTTCCATATAATGACTACACAAAGCCACACGAGGAGGGATAGTATGTCTCGAGGATTATTAATTGTTTTAAGCGGACCATCCGGTGTTGGAAAGGGTACGATTCGTAAAAGAATACAAGAGAATCCAAAATTGAATCTGGCATTCTCCACATCCATGACAACACGCAAACCGCGGCCGGGTGAAGTGGATGGTGTTGATTATTTCTTTAAGACAGAAGACCAATTTAATGAAGCCGTAAAAAATGGGGAATTGTTGGAACATACTGTCTTTGTCGGAAATCAATACGGAACACCTGTCGCTGAAGTAGAACGTCTCAGAAATGAAGGTAAAAACGTATTGTTAGAAATCGAAGTGGATGGTGCTACCCAGGTACATAAAAAATGTCCGGATGCCGTAAGCATCTTTGTGACACCGCCTTCCATGGAAGAACTTGAAAGCCGGATTCGCCATCGCAGCACCGAACCGGAAGAAATTATTCAGCAGCGTCTAACAAAAGCTGAAAATGAAATGAAGCTGATCTATCATTACAAGTATGTTGTATGTAATGAAGATGTAGAACTGGCGGCAAAAATCATCGAAGATATTATTTTGCGTCATGTTGAACTTGAAAGTCGTTCATGATTGTGATAAATTAACTTTGCGAAAAAGAGTGGGTCACCCCACTCTTTCGTTTGTATATAAAGGAGATAGCAAACATAAAATGGATGAATTAAAACGCAATATTGAATCTGTTTTAAGTCAAATGCACTGCCATTTATATGAGCTGGAATGGCTTACCGATCAAAAACCTCCTATCTTAAGAATCTCAATAGAGAAGGAAGATGGAACCGTTGATCTGGATACATGCGCTGCATGTTCGGATGCCATATCCACCATGTTGGATGAAACAGATTTTTTTGATAAAGAATATATGCTGGAGGTGTGTTCACCGGGTGCTGAAAGAGAACTGAAAACCGATGAACAAATCCAAAGAGCATTGAATTCGTATGTTCTGGTAAAGTTAAAAGATCCGAAACAGGGTCTTGACCAGGTCATCGGAGATCTTATCGAAGTAAATGAAGATACAGTTAAAATTCAATACAGAGATAAGACACGAACTAAAACGATTGAAATTGAAAGAAGTAATATTTCGCTGATTCGTACGGCTGTAAAATTTTAGGAGAAGGAAATGAAGTTAAAAGTTCAAAATATCGCCGAAGCTTTAAAAGGGGTTGAAGCCGGCCGAAATTTAAGTACTGAAGTAGTTGAAGAAGCATTAAAAGAAGCTCTAACAAAAGCATATCGCAAACAGATTGATAACGATAACGCATATATCAAAGTTGAAATTATTAAAGGTGTTATCCATGTTTATCATCAGTTCCTTGTCGTTGAAGAAGAGGACGATGAATTTGATGATATGCTGCATATCACATTAGCAGATGCTAAGAAGATCAATCCAAATGTGGAAGTCGGTGATTTCATCGACGAGGAAATCGATTACTCCTCTTTTGGAAGAGCAACGATCCAGATCGCAAAAAGCGTAATCAAGCAGAAGATTCGTGAAGCCGAAAAGCAGGTTGTCTACGATGAATATAAAGACAATATCGATGAAATGGTCAACGGTGTTGTTGAGATGGTAGAACCGAAATTTGTGGTTGTAAATATCGGTAAAACGCTGGCTTTGATGAAATCCAATCAGCAGATTCCAACTGAAAAATACGTAGAAGGACAGCAGATCTTAGTAGTAATTACAGAAGTAAAGCGTGAAACCAAGGGAGCTCAGGTTCTTGTATCACGTGCTACACCGGTCTTTGTTCGCCGTTTATTTGAAAGAGAAGTTCCGGAAATTTATAACGGAATTATTGAAATTAAAGCAATTGCCAGAGATCCGGGAGAACGCTGCAAAATTGCCGTATTATCCAAAAACGAAAACATTGATGCGATCGGTGCATGTATCGGCCCGCGCGGACAGCGTGTACAGAAAATCATTGATGAGCTTAATGGTGAAAAGATCGATATCTTCCAATGGTCTGATAACATCTCTGATCTGATCAAAAATGCTCTCAGCCCAAGTGAAGCAGTTGCAGTCATTCGCAATGAAGATGTAAAAGACGGTTTAATTGTAGTTGTACCGGATAGCCAGTTATCGCTTGCGATCGGTAAAAAGGGTAAAAATGCACGTCTTGCGGTAAAACTTACAAACCGTAAGATTGATATTAAATCCGAATCTGAAATGAAAGAATTAGGCATCGATTATATGGCTAAGGCTGCCGAAATGCAGGCAGAATATGAAGCTAAAGTTGCCAAGGAACTCGCTTACAAGCAGCAGGAAAAGATTGAGGCATTACGTGCCAGCCAGGATGAAATCGTTGATGTTGAAGATGTTGATTTCGAATACAATGATGAGCCGGAAAACGTTTCAGTAGATGATATTCTCGACCATAACACAACTTCACTGTATGAAAAAGAAAAAGAAGATGTTCAGGTCGAAGAAGAACCTGCAGTTGAAGAAGTTCCGGTTGAAGAAGAAAAACCAATCGATGAGATGGAAGAAGCTGCAAGACTTGCCAAAGAAATGCGTAAAGAAAAACCGGCAGGTAAGGTTACGGAGTATACATCGAAATTTGAAAATTTCGCAGATGCATCTACAAACAAACCGCAGCCTAAACCGCAGCCTAAGAAAACTGAGGAAAAACCAGTCGTCGCTAAGAAAGAAGAAGTCAAGAAACCGACATTTGATCATACTATGCCGATTTATACCGAAGAAGAACTTGCAGAAATTGAAGAGGCAGAAATGGATGAAATGGAATCCTGGGACTATGATGTCGACTACGACGAATACGATGACTACTATGATGAATAGGAGATTGTATGCGTAAAATACCAATGCGTAAATGCGTTGTCACACAGGAACGATTTCCTAAAAAGGAACTGATTCGTGTGGTACGTACACCGGAAGGTGAAATTGAAGTCGATTTGACCGGAAAGAAAAACGGACATGGTGCCTATGTTTCTAAAAAGGCAGAAACCATTGAGAAGGCTCGTAAAAACAAGGCTCTGGAAAGAGCTTTAGAAACGAAAATTCCGGAAGAAATCTATTTAAAACTGGAGGAATTGACGCGTGAAGGATAACTGGAAGTTTTATGTGCAGATTGCCATAAAATCCGGAAAATTCGCTTACGGCAGCCGTTTGATTCCTTCCATTCAATCCAATGAGGCACATTTAGTTCTGATTGGAGCAAATTGCGGAAATAACCGAAAAAAGAAGTTAATTGATAAATGTACATTCTATAACATCCCTTACCAAATGGTAGAGGATGCTGCACTGCAGTCCTTATCCCATATCGCATTTAACAGTGTCGCCATATTGGATAAAGGATTAGCAAAATCAATATTGAGCTAAGGAAAGGAGTGGTGATGTAATGGCTTATAACAACAAGCAAAAGAAAAAACCGAATCGCAGCAATAACAGATCCTCACAGCGTAACAATAACAACCGTCCACCGCAGGAGAGAAGACGGATCGAATATCCTAAACAGATCACCTACAGTGAACCGTTAAGTGTTGGTGAATTAGCAGGATTATTAAAGCGAAACAGCTCGGAAATCATCAAATTCCTGTTTATGACAGGAAATATGTCCACTATTAATACAGTATTATCCGATGAAGATATTGAATTAATCTGTATGGAATTCAATTGTGAGGCAAAAAGAGAGATTGTCGTAGAAGAAGATGATATCGAAGAACAGCTATCTATCATGGAGGAAGATGTTCGCAAATTAAAACCACGCCCTCCGGTAATCACAATTATGGGTCACGTTGACCATGGTAAAACAACCTTATTGGACACCATTCGTAAAACCAATGTTACGGAAGGTGAATTCGGTGGTATTACCCAGCATATCGGTGCCTATCAGGTATCTGTTTCCGGACGTAAGGTTACATTCTTAGATACTCCGGGTCATGAAGCGTTCACCGCTATGCGTGCCCGTGGTGCTCAGATTACCGATATCGTTATTATCGTTGTTGCAGCCGATGACGGTGTAATGCCGCAGACCAAGGAAGCGGTTGACCATGCCAAGGCAGCAGGCGTTCCAATCGTTGTCGCAGTTAATAAAATTGATAAGCCGGGAGCCAATCCTGACCGTATCATGTCGGAAATGGCAGAACTTGATGTTATGCCGGAAGAATGGGGTGGAGATACTATCTTCCAACAGATTTCCGCTAAGACCGGTGAAGGTGTCAATGACTTACTTGAAACCATGTTAGTTGTTGCCGATATGCAGGAATTAAAGGCAAATCCGGATCATCTTGCCAGCGGTACCGTGATCGAGGCTAAGCTAGATAAGGGCCGTGGACCGGTAGCTACCTTATTAGTACAGAGAGGTACCTTGCATTCAGGTGATTCGCTTGTTGTAGGTACATGTTACGGACGTATCCGTAAGATGACCAACGATAAAGGTATGGAAATTAAATCCGCTGAGCCAAGCTGCCCGGTTGAAATTACCGGTTTATCGGATGTACCGCGTGCCGGTGATGTATTTATGGCTTATGCCAACTATAAGAAAGCACAAGAAATCGCTCAAGAACGTTTAACAAAACAAATCCTTCGCGAAAGAAATCAGACCAGTGCTATGTCTTTGGAAGATCTGTCCAAGAAGATCGAAGAAGGAAATGTTCAGGAAATTAACGTATTGATCAAAGCCGATGTGCAGGGTTCCGCAGAAGCATTAAAGGCATCTTTTGAAAAGCTGGAAGTAGAATCCGTACGTGTTAATGTAATCCGTTCTACGGTTGGAACCATCAGTGAATCGGATATTATGCTGGCAAGTGCATCCAATGCGATTATTTATGGATTCAACATCCGCCCAAATGCTGCCGTACGTAAAAAAGCTGAAGAAGAAGGTGTTGAAATCCGTCTTCACAACATTATCTATAAAGCTTTAGAAGAATTAGAATCTGCCATGAAGGGTATGTTAGCACCGGTATATGAAGAGGTAGTAACAGGACAGGCAGAAGTTCGTCAGATCTATAAAGTATCCCGTGTCGGTACGATTGCCGGATGTATGGTTACAGACGGTGTTGTTAAACGTGATTCGAAGGTTCGCCTGGTTCGTGATGGAATTGTCATTTATGAAGGAAAAATGGGATCATTACGCCGTTTTGAAAACGATGTTAAGGAAGTATCGAACGGTTTTGAATGCGGTATGACTATTGAAAACTTCAATGATATTAAAGTGGACGATATCATTGAAGCTTACGAAGATCAGGAAGTGGAATAATGCCTGTACGTAAAAGTGACCGTATGGACCAGATCCTTCTTCGTGAAATATCGCATATCCTGCAATTTGAACTTAAAAATCCTAAGCTTGGATTTGTCACAGTGACCGATGTAGAGTGCACACGTGATTTATCCCTAGCCAAGGTTTATGTTTCCTTTTTAGGTAAGCAGGAACGCAATGAAGCAGGAATGAAGGTACTCCGTGATTCTAAGGGATATATCAGATCCAATCTGGCCAAAAAGATCAAAATCCGTAAGATGCCGGATTTAGTATTCATTCAGGATACTTCTTTAGAACAGGGTCAGAAAATCGAATCGATTATTGAAGATATTCATCACTCACAAAACGCCTAGTCAGGCGTTTTCTTTCTTTTTACTCTTATAAAATGTGATAAAATAGGGAAGGATATTAAAGGAGTAAACATATGGATTATAGATTAGAATATGCAGCTAAATTAACATCAGCTGCAGAAGCTGTTAAACATGTAAAAAGCGGTGATTGGGTAGACTATGGATGGTGCTCCGCAACACCGGTTGCCCTGGATAAAGCTTTAGCCAAAAGAATGGCTGAATTATCGGATGTTAAGATTCGCGGCGGTATCTTATTACAGCGTCCGGCTATTTTTGATGTAGAAAATCCGAAAGATCATTTTGTATGGAACTCATGGCATATGACCGGTATTGAGAGAAAGGCAATCAATGAGGGTTTTGCCTTCTATGCACCGGTACGTTATTCCGAGCTGCCACGCTATTATCGTGAAAATGCAAAGGATATCGATGTGGCCATGTTCCAGGTATCTCCGATGGATAACTTTGGTTATTTTAACTTTGGACCAAACGCATCCCATATGCAGGATATGTGTGCCAGAGCGAAAACAATTATTGTTGAAGTCAACGAAAATTTACCAAGATGTTTAGGAGGATGGGGAGAAGCCATTCATATTTCCCAGGTATTCTTAATCGTAGAGGGTGAAAACCAGCCAATTGCTGAACTTCCTGGTGCGAAGGCTACCGAAGTCGATGAAAAGGTGGCTGAGCTAATTGTAAAGGAAATTCCGGATGGAGCCTGCCTGCAGTTAGGAATCGGCGGTATGCCAAATGCCGTAGGATCCCTGATCGCAAAATCCGATTTAAAAGATTTGGGTGTTCATACAGAAATGTATGTAGATGCCTTTGTTGATATTGCCAAGGCCGGAAAGATCACAGGCCGTCATAAAAGCTTAGATAGAGGCCGACAGGTTTATGCCTTCGGTGCCGGAACGAAAAAGTTATACGATTATTTAAATGACAACCCACAGTGTATGTCAGCACCGGTAGATTATACCAACGATATCCGCACCATTGCGGCACTGGATAACTTTATTTCCATCAATAATGCGGTCGATATTGACTTATTCGGTCAGGTCAGCTCTGAAACTTCCGGAACCAAACATATCAGCGGTGCCGGAGGGCAGCAGGACTTTGTCTTAGGAGCTTATTTATCCCGCGGTGGTAAGAGCTTTATCTGCTTGTCTTCGACCTTTACATCACGTGATGGAAAAGTACATTCCCGTATTATTCCTACCTTACATGAAGGCTCTGTGGTAACAGATACCCGTTCGAATACGCAATATGTAGTTACTGAATACGGTATGGTTAATTTAAAAGGTTTATCGACATGGGAAAGAGCAGAAGCTTTGATTTCCATTGCTCATCCAGATTTTAGACAGGAATTGATCGAACAGGCTGAAAAAATGAAGATTTGGCGCTAAAACGGAGATTTCTCCGTTTTTTTTGCGCATGAAAAAAGACACCTCTATCAGAAGTGTCTCATATTCATTTCAATTAGTCGCACATTTCAACGATAACAGCTGCACCCTGTCCGCCGCCGATACATAAGGAAGCAAGACCGGTTTTCAGGTTACGTTTCTTTAATTCATAGAGCAGGGAAACAAGAATACGGTTTCCGGAAGCTCCTACCGGATGACCTAACGCGATTGCGCCACCGTTTACGTTTGTCTTAGCCATGAATTCTTCACGATCCATACCTGTTTCAACTTCTAATTCATGGATAACACCTAATGATTGGGCAGCGAAGGCTTCATTTAATTCAACCAGTTCCATGTCTTCGATCTTCTTATCGGCATACTTTAATGCGTTTAAGATAGCCGGAGTAGGACCAAGACCCATTACGCGAGGATCAACACCGCCCTGACCGAATCCGATTACTTCAGCGATTGGTTTTAAGTTATATTTCTTAACTGCATCTTCACTGGCAACGATCACAAAGGATGCACCATCATTAATTCCGGATGCGTTACCGGCTGTAACAGTTCCGTCTTTCTTGAATGCAGGACGAAGTTTAGCCAGTTTTTCCATAGAAGTTGAACGAGGGTGTTCATCGGTATCAAATACGACTTCACCTTTACGAGTCTTGTATGTGATAGGAACGATTTCATCTTTGAAACGTCCGGATTCAATGGCTGCAAGAGCCTTTTCCTGGGATGCAAGAGCGAATTCATCCTGCATTTCACGGGTTAAATTGTACTTTTCTGCGATATTTTCAGCTGTAACACCCATATGGATTCCATACATTGCATCGGTTAAACCATCATGCAACATGGAATCGATCATAGTCTGGTTGCCCATCTTAGTTCCTGTACGGTTGTCAGCAGATACTAAATACGGAGCACGGCTCATGGATTCAACACCGCCGGCTACATATAAATCACCGAAGTTTGCCTGGATGCGTAAAGTAGCTTCCATAACAGCCTTTAAACCGGATCCGCATAACATATTGATGGATTGTGCACATACTTCTACAGGAATACCTGCATCAATGGCGATATGGCGGGCAATATTCTGTCCAAGGCCGGCTGCGATAACGTTACCGATGATAACTTCATCTAAGTTTGCCGGATCAATTCCTGCCTGGGCGATGGTTTCTTTTAAAACAGTAGCACCCATAGTAGCTACATCTACGTTCATCAAAGAACCCATAAAAGTTCCGATAGCGCTGCGCTTTGCGGCAACAATATAAGCTTTTCTCATAGTTTTTTCTCTACTTTCTACTCAATTTTTGAGTTATGTAAGTAGATTCTATGCCATAAAAGAGAGAATTGTCAATTAATATGTGAAAAAAATAACTTGTGAAATAGTCCTCTTTTTTCACACTTTATTAGTGAAAAAACCG
>CACYBS010000387.1 GCA_902772725.1 Erysipelothrix rhusiopathiae | reverse complement strand
GTCCATGTCAGAAACCAACAGCTCATCATTCCCATCAAAGTCTATATCCAAGAACTGGAATGATGTATAATACCCCAATGGAGAATTACCATTCGTTTCTTTGAATCTATCTATCGTATCTGGCGACGTATAGTCGAAATAATACACATCCCCATTCTTATGTCCTTTTGAAATCCTCGGCGAAAGTGATTCCATCGGTATTAAAAGAATTATACTTCTCTCCATAATACTGAAACTCTTTACCTGTTTCCTTGTTCAGGAAGTTCATAATGACTGTCCCTGTCTCTGTTCTTGCATCAAACGGCATCCATCTAGCAGTCACCTCATAACCGTTCACCAATTGATTGTACTTGAAATAAACGTTTATCAAGGAATCCCTTTGCCTATAATCTGGCAGAGGAATCTCGTTCAGACTTTCTGCCCACTGGGGAAGAGAATCCTGAGAAGGAGTTGCCACAGGTTCTTTATTGGAAGAACAACTAACTGCCCATCCTGTACAAATACTATTACAAAAATAATTAACTTCCTCATAATGCTATAATAAAGCCTCAGTTACGATACTTGCCCACTTCATCAGCATATATGTTGCCGCACGTTCAACAGAATGACGACTATAATCATGCGTTAATTCATCATCAACCTTATCCATTAGACTGACCCATTCATCTATGATTGGACGTAATTCCCGTATTGCAGTTTCCGTTTCCTTGACGGTTTCAACGTATTCCTTACCATTATCGTATTTATCCGATTGATGTAATGCAGAGGAACAGCAATCGAACAAGAATCTCTCTGCATTTTCCAAGGGAACACCTGTTCCGCTCCATGTATCATCTTTCACTATGTCAAGGACTGTTTGATACATATCCCTTCGAGCTTGCAATATTTGTAAATCTGAGTATGTTCCTAATGGTCCGACGATACTGCCTCCCCAATAATTCAGACGGTCATGTTACCTGCAATAATCCCTATCTTCTTCAGCATCTTTTCATATAGTTCCCATTCCTTATACACTAAATCCAATCCTTCTACGTTTTTTCGACTACTAAGTAGTTGTGTCAACAATCCATATTCCCGACATCGGTCGAAAGTGAACTTTGTGCTGTTGTATACAATCATTTCCTTTGTACTCCAAAGGTTTCCAAGTTCCATCAACCGTACACCCAGATTCAAGACGGAATCGGCTTTAGCATATATGGATATTGTATCACTCCCAAGACTATATTTATCATAGAATGCGCCGAGTTTTGAACGGTAATCAGTCATCCATTTCTCTTCCGACCTGACCTCTGACGGAAAGCCATCTGATCTTACATGCTGATAAAGTGTGTCCAACAGGAGCAAGAGATCAGCTTTTGTCGCGAATGCCGTGTCCGTTGTCCAAAACACTAGTCCTTCCATTAATTTGGCAGAGTCCAGGGTATTCATATACTCTTCTCGGGTCATCCCCGTTGGATTACTCCCAATCAGGATGTCCCTCCCTTCATGACTATTGATTCCACAACCTATTAGGAAAATGGAGATAGAGTATAATAGTATCTTCTTCATTGGCATTTCTTTATATATGCATGTAATACTGCAAACACAAACATCGAAAATATCAGACACCTTAGGAGTTCTACTTTTGGAAACCAAGAACATTCATAACCTTTTTAGAATCTTCAGTGTCGCTTTTTTCAATAAAATGATCTATGCACTTAAAGATATTAGCGTTTGCCACATGCATTGGCCTATCTTTTGGAAATGTAGACAAAAAATGTATGCGCGGATTCGTAGAGGGCAATGATAATAAAGCTTGCCACAACAGTATAGTAAAACCGATTTTGAAGTCTTTTCGTCCGACATAAGACCTATTTTCCTTCCTTGAATATCGTCAGCACTCTCAACTATTATAGCTATTGAGTTTGATGTCATAACGACCCAGGGATAATCATCTGGCAAATGAAGGATGTCAAAAGCTTCTTTTATTATTGTGAAGACTTTCATAATGCCCATTTCCTCAATATTCATGAACTTGAGTACTCTGATACCCTTTTTTCCTGCAACTAAACTGATACCATCGAAAGTGTTCCAACAGTATGACTTTATATCTTCTTTCGTTAGTTCTTTATACTTCCACTCATTCCAATCAATACTCTCTTCACTGTATGGGCATACAAACAGACTTTTGCTGAAATAGAATTCAGCATAATCTTGTAATGATTTGGCAATTAATGTGTCCGCTTTCATTTTTCTTCATTATTATTACCATGATGGATATGCAGTCCTCACTTAGGTTTATGGCATAGGAGGAATTGTCCTACAATTCATCATAATCTTTCTGTTTGGATTGTCTATTAAGATTAATATCAGTATATCTTAATCTGAGATAGTTCCTTTGCTCACATCTTTTTTCTATTTCGACTGTAGTATCTTTGGACTTTAAAAACAGATTATTAGGTACTTTTACGCCAGATGATGGAGATTTCTGGTTCGTATATTTTTTTAGTAATCCATTTCGTATTTTCAAATATGCCTCGTCAAGATTTATATAATCAACAGGTCTGTCATCATAATACTTTATGTATAAGATTTTATATAGTTTGTCGTTGATGAAAAAATATTTGACAACATCCCATACAACTCCAGCAAATGCAATTTTTCCGACTGCCCGAATTGCTTTTCCCCCATCTGCATCCTTAGGGAAAAGGCTTTTGCTCCTAAGATTACTCACTACTTCTTCTCGAGAAGTTTTTCCCAATACTAAACCATCAAAGTTTCTTTTAATTTGCGCATCTGCAAATAAAGAAAAAGATAGAAAAACACAAAGAACAATCAGTTTTTTCATTTTATTCTCCTTTCAAATCGTTAGAGTTAATATTTATTTCATACAACCTTCTGTTATCAACTGAATAATAGACATAGAGTAATGACATACCTGCTTGTAAACGTCTAACATTGTTAGCATCTTTCTTTAGCGCAGAAACCATATTTGCTTTTAGCTGATTGATAAGGCCATTCGTAATCTGACTTTCATCAACTTCTTGGGTAAACCTGTAATAGAAAGTTTGAACCTTTGTTCGATCATCATATTCCACCTTAGTGTTCAGTGTTCCATCACTAACAAGAACAGGCAGTTCCTGATTAACAGAATTTATCTCCTCCTGCGTTGGGAAGACAGATTTATTACTGGTATCAGGTAAGGTTTCAACTTTTCCATTTGGATTAAAGCCTTCTGGCTTTGTTAAAGCACTATTCTCCATCTTCTTCATTATTGTCAAAACACGTACGATCTTATCTTCATCACCATGATTCGTATCCAAATCTGGATTAAACCTGCTTAGTGTTCTGCAATAGATGATATTATATCTGTCTAGACATTTCATCACGTTATTATATTCTTCGCCACCTTCTACGAACCTGTATCCATTATGTTTGGCATCAAGGTGGGCGGTAATTTGACTGAGCAAATCATACTGTATTTCTTCAATCTCTTCTGGTGAACTAGCATTGAATAACTTATTTTGAGCTGATTCAATAAGTTCGATTACGCCATCAACTGGCGTTTTTGTTGCACAAGATGATACTGCTATAACTAGTATAGCAATCATTATGATGGTAATAAATAGACGTTTTCTCATAGCTCATACTTCATTTAATTACTTTATCTCCATTTAAATTGTATCTCAATCAGATGTATAGAAACTATCAGTTTGCATTACATATTTTAATAATACAACATAAAACAAATCCGTATTGAACCCCAAGTGATAGAAGACTTCATAACTCCCTATTTGCTTATATGATTAAAAGCCAAAAACTTCATTATGCTTTTTTACAAGAACAGCATCAGTATACCAAATATACAACTCTTGTTGTATAGTAGGCCTTCCACCTCCTAAGTGTATATTTGTTCGACCATCAGTAAAGGTTGCGTCATTAGGGAATAGTGGACTATAATAGCGAGCATATTTCCTCATAAGATTCTCTCGAATAGCAGAATACTCAAGAGTAATCGTAGAGTTTTCTGAGGCATTACCACGTTTCTCATAACATATTTGGTAAACAATATTGTTATAAAAATTGTAGCAAACTCTCTGCCATTCTGTTTGCCCAAAAACAAAGCTACCGTACGCTGCTATTCCAAGTCCACCATTCTCTGTTCTATAATTAACACCTTGTCTACCCAACATACTAATTACATCTTGCCTGGATGACTTACCCAAAGTAATACCATTAATGGTTCTCGTTATCTGCGCCTCCAATGTAAATGAAAGGAAAAACACAAATAGAAATAAAACACTCTTTTTCATATCACTATCGTTTTATATAATATTGTTTATGGGAATCTTCCATGTTCCTTAATGTATGATTTTACTCGATCTGCCAATTTGTTTTTAAGCATAATATAACTATCGTCATTAGTTAATTCGTACGCATCGTCATATGCCTTTATTGCCATCCCTATTAAAGTAGCTGCATCAGGAGGTAGTTGAAAAGCCTTTTTTTCAAGTGCAGTAGCTTTCAACCCAAGACAATCTGCTTTATAATCATTCCTATCAGCTAGGGCATATGCCCTTTCTAAATCCAACAAACCTTCGTCAATTTGATTAAACTCAAATATCTTTATATCCCCTCTCATCTCATATCCTCTGTAATAGTTAGGCGCTAATGCAATAACTTTATCATAATCTAATAATGCTTCACCGAGGTTCTTTAGTTCAGTATTAATTTCCCCTCTTATGGAGTAATTCTCTGCAATTGGTGCAACACTAATAGCTAGGTCTAATAAACCCTTAGCTTCATTTAAAATGCGATTGTCTATTTTGCCAGTCTTTTGATGTGCCAAATAGAAAAGAATATAACCATAATCGGCTAATGGTTCACCTCTTGATGGGTCTAATTCTATTGAATGCTTTGCAACGGCTGATGCAAGGTCTATAAGTTTCTCATTTATTTCATGAGATCTATTCCATTGCATAATTGCAACATTACGTAAAAAAGTTCCAAATTTTACATAGTATTCGACATTGGCAGTATCAAGTTTACAAGCTTTATAAATATCATCAAGACCTTGAGAGTATTGATTTGACCTACACCGATATAAGCCCCTATAGAAATAAGCTAAATCATTTTGGGGATTAATCTCTATTTCTTTGCTAAGATTTGTATCTGCATTTGCGAAGTCACCAGCTTGAGCATATCGCATGGCAAGTTTAACTCTTGCCGTTTCAAGTTCATTGCTGCTCATTTCCCCTACAGGAATATTCAAAGTTCGATTCAAATTCTTTAACTGGACAGCATTAACTGCGAAATTCAAACTTTGACCACCCTCATATCCAAATGTTGCTATTCCAACCACCATTCCTTGGGTATTTACTATTGGTGAGCCGCTACTACCATGTGAAATAGGAGCTGTTATTTGAATTACAGAACCATACCCTTTCATAGTTCTAATAGAAGAAACTATACCCGTAGATACTGTATTTTCAAAAACTCCAAGTGGAGTACTATAATTAAATATCTCCTCGCCTTGTTGTGGTGAGCTTTGTGAAATGGTAAGAGGTATTATTGTTTGATCTGGTTTTTTTATAACAGAGAATTTTACCAGATCCATGGTTGGACTATAATCAACAATACTATTAATCCTAAAGATTTGGCCTTTAGAATCTTTGATGAAGCCACCCAAAGTTCCATCAAGGACGTGATAATTTGTAACTCCTATCCCAGTAGAAGAAATGAAGAAACCACTACCACACGAGACTGTTACACCATCTTCATTCTCCGCGTATACAGTAAAAACTGACTGTTTGAGTTTTGGTAATACTCTTTGGGTAACACTTGGTTGTGCATGTGTTCCAATTGCCGAAGCAAAAACGAATGCTATAATCAATGAAAAGCCTTTCATCTTATACATTTTTATTCGTGAATTCATCTAGATATATAGCTTCTATCTTTTTGTTGATAATTGAGAGGCAAGAATATGCCGGCTGGAGCAAGGCGACCTGATCATCAGAAAACTCTTTTGCGCCATGAAACAAGTTGCACCGAATGTTGTACAATGTCTCTAGCAACGCGTTCAATCGCATGTTATTATCATTCGTTTCCCAATTCTTCATCAGCTCAGGGTCTACATCTTGTGACGAAACAACGGAGAAATGTCTCAGTTCGATAATATCAATCAAATTAGACACATGTTTTGAAAGGGAGATCATTAATGAGTCCCCCCTTTCTATTCGATCTGTTAAATATTTGGCCATCACTTTAGTACAATAACAACGATCATAACTATGTTTGAATTCCATTGGCTTGATAATATTGACTAGTGCAGAGAAGATGATGTACTCGACTATGTACTTATCAAATGCATAAATTTTCTCATCCATTTTCTTAAAATGTCTTACTTTACCTCTCCATCTATTAATGAATGGTAATACACATACATATGCTAAATGATCGAATTCTGGATAACACTTTTTATTGTTGCTCATTGTTTAGTTTAAATAGAGCCCTATGACACCCAAGTTTAGGTTATTATTATTGTTTTGGTTCTCCACATAACAAAAAACGTGGGTATCCACCTTCTGCCCATCCGCTGGTTGAGGCCTACCACAGCCCTCGCAAGTTGACGAACAGAGTGATACCCACGAACGTTTGCTGATACACCCGTAAGTGTGCTATGAAGGCGTGGTTAGCCTTCAAGCACACAACGGGGATACATATCCAGCATACCCGTGACATCAAACTCCGCAATGTCTTTGACTTGCAATTGATTGTGGTAGTTTCAACCAGCCAATCGACAAAGCATCGTGTGACGCTTTTCCATTATGTAGTACTGCTCGATATCGTGAACTCCACGTTAGGAGAATTAACCAAGCAATGCAAGGGCAAAGATAAAGATTATTTATGATAATTGCAAGAAAAACAGGCAGAATTTCATGAGAGGGACATGAAATGACCCTCGAACAAATCCTTGATTCCTGAATTCCTTAGAAACAGCTGTTGGATTTTGATTTAGTCATGCAGATTTCGCTGATTAGGCAGATAAAAGTGATAATGATAAATGTGATAGGTAACAGGTCCCTGTCGCACCTATAAATAAACAAAGAGAGAGGATTGCTCCTCTTTCTCATTTATAGGTTGTTAATATCTTCCGTGGATAAGCCTGTAGTTTCTGAAATTAGACTGGCATCTATTCCCTTCGC
>CACYBS010000386.1 GCA_902772725.1 Erysipelothrix rhusiopathiae | reverse complement strand
TAAAATCCGAACCTTTTCACCTGTAATCAGCTATAGTTGAGCCTGATATAGAAAAAGGTTCGGATTTATCAAAGGTTCGGATAAAAACAAAAATCCGAACGTTCGGATTTTTTTGTTGAAATAAATTTTAAATTCAATGAAACTATAAATATGAACAACAATTTATACCCTATGATTTTCAAGCGTAAATCATATCATACCTTTAAGGACACTAAGACAAAACGCTATTACAGTGAAGACTATCATATTTCAGATGAGGAATATGAAGCAATCAAAACTGCCTTTCAATCCTTTGAGCCTTTATATCCGGATATTCATGTAGAGATGCGATTTATTGACAATGATGAAACAACCTGTAAAAGAGGGCAGGAGAAAGTAATCGGTCTTTACAGCGAAGTGAAGGATAATTATTTGATGAATATCGGCTATATAGGTGAACAGCTCGATTTGTATCTGGCCTCGATGAATATCGGAACCCTTTGGTTTGGACTTAATAAGGCAGAAATGCCGGATTATCATGGTTTGAAATACGTCATTATGGTTGCGATCTGCAAAGTTCCGGAACATAGCTTTCGAAAGGATATGTTTAAATCCAAAAGAAAGAATATCGATGAAATTTGGAAGGGAGGATCAATGGATGGTGTAACCAATATTGTCCGTTTTGCGCCCAGTGCCTGTAATACACAGCCATGGATTGTAGATCATGAAGATGATTGTCTAACTGTATTTCGTTATAAAAGCCCGAAACGAAAATGGGTGATGCCTGTTGAAGGAGTCGTTCATTTTAATCATATTGATATCGGAATCTTTCTGTGTTTTCTTGAGCTGTGTTTACATCATGAAAACATAAAGATTGAAAGAGAATTATTCATTGACAATCAAAATGAGGAAATGAATTTAGCGGCAAAATATAAATTATTTCCGGAAATTGATTAAGTATTTCTATTTTTTAAACGAATTGAAATATTAATAGATTAAAAAAATGAGGAAAGTCTCTATAATATATTTAAAATATACGGTACCAGGGGGAAAGATAATGAAAAATGGAAAAGCGCTGTTGCGGCTTTAATGATCGGATCTATGTGCATCTGCGGATGCAGTTCCGGACAGAGTGATAATACAGATTCTGAAATTGATTATACTACCGGTGTTCCCTGGCAATGCAGTATATTGGAAGGCAATGTTACAGAGGATACACCGGCCAATTTGAAAGATGATTTTTATCTGGCGGTAATAAGGATGCCTAACAAAACTTGAAATTCCTTCCGATGAAAGTTCAGTCGGATTTTTTGATAAGGGCGGTCAAAAATTAGACAATGATTTTAAGGCTATGTTTACCGAAGCCAATCCTCAAACCCATGACCAGCAGCTGGCTTATGACTTTTATAACCTGCTGATGGATTGGGATACTCGAAATAAGATTGGAATTGAACCGTTGACTGTTTCTATTGAACAGATTGAAAAAATCGAATCATTAGATATGTTGACAAGTCATTTAGTCGATTCACCAATTCATTTTGCGCAAACATCTTTATGGAAGTTTGGCCCATCCATTGATTTCCAGGATTCAACCAAAAAAGTCGGATCTATAGGAACGCCGGATCTGCTGATGGAAGATTCTGCTGAATATGACCAGATGAGTGAGCGGAGCAGTATACGAAAAGAGGCAAAATCAACGCTGGTTGTAAAGATGCTGGTCAAGAGTGGATATTCCGAAAAAGAAGCCCAGGCAAAGATTGATAACTGTCTTGAAATGGAGAAGCTTCTTGCCAAAGGTATTTTAACGACAAAAGAGATGAACAGTCCTGATTACTATTCTAAGATCGCAGACCATTATACTCTTAATGGAATCAAGGAAAAAACAGGGGCAGCACCGTTAGTTGACTACCTTCAAAAAAAGATGGGTGTTTCTGATCATCAGGAATATGTATTTTTATCTCCGGGATATCCGGATACACTGGCTGAGATTTATAAGGAAGATAATTTGGATTTAATCAAAGATTATCTGATTGTGCATAATGTTTTAGATATGGCCGGCCATCTCGATCGAGAAAGTTATGAGTGGTATTGGGATTGTTTGAATGCGATTTCCGGCAGAATATCAATGAAGGATGATGCGATAAATGCTGCCAATATCGTTATTGAAATTCTTCCATGGCCGGCAGCCGAGTTGTATACAGCTGCATATCTGAAAGAAGAAGATAAAGAGAGAATTACCCAGTTTGTAGAAAGTATTATCGATGCTTATCATGATATTTTAAATAATGCGGATTTCTTAAGCGATGAGGCAAAGGCAGCTGCCATTGAAAAGCTTGAAGCAATTTCAATGCGGATCTTATACCCGGATGATTGGACTCCATACAATTGCGATTCGTTGAATTTCAAAGGAAAAGAAGATGGAGGAAGTGTTGTGGATGCATTAGACGCTATCCAACAATACAATGTAAAAAGTGCAGTGGAAGAACTGGATAAACCGGTCGATCCGACAAAATGGGATGTCCCACCAACTTTCTTTAACTGCTCATATGATCCACAGACCAATTCCATTTGTATTTACGGGGCCTTCGCCAATGCCGGTTTCTACCGTTCGGATATGACGGATGAAGAAATGTATGCGTATTTAGGATTCCCGACAGCACATGAGATTACTCACGCATTTGATGCCACAGGATCTCAATTTGATAAGAACGGTAATTTCAATGACTGGTGGTCTAAAGAAGACAGGGAAGCCTTTGACGCAAAAAACCAGAAGCTGATTGAATATTATGATGCGATTATTCCTTGGAATGGAGAGGAATACTATGGACAAGTTGTATGCGGAGAAGCATGTGCCGATATGGGTTCGATGCGGTGCATGTTGAATCTCGCATCACAAAAAGAGAACTTTGATTATGATACCTTCTTTCACAATATCGCTGATCAATGGTTGTCAAAATATAAAAGAGAGACTGTAATCGGAAATTTGACTAATGTTCATCCATTAGATTATCTCCGGGTTAACTGTACTCTCCAACAATATCAGGAATTCTTTGATTTTTATGGTATCAAAGAAGGCGACAACATGTATTTAGCTCCGGAAGATCGCGTGGCAATCTGGTAAAAAGTAATACAGCGATGATATTTACATCACCGCTGTTTTTTTACATATATTTGTCTAATAATGTATCGACATCTTTCATCTTTTTGATTTTAAGATCTTTATAAATCTGTCCTTTCATTACAACCATGGAAAGATTTTTTAAAACAGATAAGTCTTCCAAAGGATTTTGATCTACGATAATCATATCGGCACTTTTTCCTTTTTCAATTGATCCGGTCTCGTTATCAATGCCGACAATGGATGCGTTACCTAAAGTTGCTCGATACAGGATTTCAGCTTCCGCCCAGCCTAAATACTTTTTGGCATAACATAACTCACGCCAGAAATTATAGTTGGTGATAAACGGACATCCTACATCACTTCCAAATCCTACCGGAATATCATTTTCACGGCAGGTCTTAGCGCATTCCAGAATACCTTCTAATACGATATGCGAATTTTTCTTTGCGACAGGAAGGGCATGACTTTCAGAAAGGTCAAATTCAGCATACGGTACAGCCGGTGAAATGGTACAGATATGGGCTGCTTTGCGTTCTTTAAAGAGCTGTATGGTTTCATCGTTGAGTTTTGCCCCATGCTCAATGGTATCGACACCGTTTTCTAAAGCAGCTTTCACACCTTCGGGGCTTTCTACATGAGCAGCTACCATATATCCTAAACGATGCGCTTCATCCGCTGCCGCTTTGATAATTTCCGGAGGCATGCGAAGAACACCCGGTTCTCCTTCTTTGTCGCTGTCCATGATACCGCCTGTAATCATCAGCTTGATCAGATCAGGATTAGTAGCTGCGATTTGATGCACATGTTCAACCGCCTCTTCCGGAGATGCAGCAATCGTGGCAATAGATCCGGCAAAATGGCCGTTTGGAACAGAAATACCTGTATTTCCGGCAAGAATACGCGGCCCAACGCGTTTTCCGGCCTTGATTTCATCTCTGAGAATCGCATCAAAATCGAGAATACCACCTACCGTGCGAATGGTAGTACAGCCGCTGAATAACTCCATTTTGGCATAGTTGCCTAATAATTTTTTTACGATTACCTTCACCGGTTTTTTAGTGACAAGATCATATAGCTTTTTGTAGTCAATCGGTTTTGAATCCGCCTTTGGCGGTTTTCCGCTTGTCGCCAGATGAACATGCAGGTTAATCAAACCCGGTAATATATAAGCGCGGTTTAAATCGACTGTTTCATAACTGGATGAAGGAACAAAATCGGATACAATATCTTTGATTTTTCCGCTTTCTACAATGATTGTCTTACCATAGACCGGTTCCATATTTTTAGTTCCATCCAGGATGATTCCGTTCATATATGCATATTTCATAATAATGCTCCTTGAAATTACTTCTCTTTTTTCATTATACACTTGTATTAATGAGTAAGTTAACTATTTCGGACAAAAAGATATATAACTATTTCACCGGATACAAGGTATAATATATTTGATTTAGGAGTGAAACAATGAATCAGAAAAAAGAAGTTTTGAAAGATGAAGACATTGAGATAATAGAACCGGATAAGCCAAAATTTTTCAGAGTACCTTCCGTAGATGTAAATGAAGTCGTTGATGGGGCAAAGGATGTGGCTGAAAATACTGCCAAGTTTGTCGGCGATGCAGCCAATGCGGCAACAGATTTTGCCCAGGATACTTTGAAACAGGCGGCTGATGTGTTTGGCAAGGTCGTTAAAAGATTAGATGATACCAACCGCCAGCAGCAATTCGATAAAGACAGACCTGTCTTTTTATCAGATCTTGAAGAAGGCTTTGCGTATCCTAAAATGATCCGCGTTGTGGAAAAAGACCGCAGAAAGAAATCATATCCTGATTCCATAGGGTATTGGCAGGAAGTAAAAGGTACGGATTTGATGACCGTATATCAGAAAGATTTTGCCTCCGTCGATAACGTTCGCTTTTATCCGAAATTAGAAGATTCGGTTTATTATGTTCATCCTTTAGATAATCATTTATATATTGAAATTACCGAATATTTCACCTACTTAAAAGAGCAGAGGGTTGCGGAATTAAAACGCATTGCCCAGGAGTTAGGTGCGAAACACTTTAAGGTGCAGATTATGGAGGAAAGACTTTCTTCCAATAAATCAAACACCGGAGCCGGTATTCATTTTGGATTTTTGAGACAGAAAGCCGGTCCTAAGGTAGAAAAAGAAAAATCCGAAAAAAATTATGAATATTTAGGAATCATAGCTGAGGCAACTTATGTTGGAAAAGAGCCGAAAGAGCCTCGTTTAGAGCTTTGGGCTTCTAATGAATCCATCAAAAGCTTGGTTCGCCAGCGTCTGTTTGATGAAAATCCTTTACAGTCGGAGACATTCCGTCTTGACTACAATACTTCTTCCGGAATCAAGGAAAATGAGGCTGCTAAAATTGATGGGGTATTAAAGGGGATTAAATTTAATACAACCGGCAGTATATTGGATGAAGCTAAAAAAGAAAGTAAGAAGCGATTTGAATATACGATTGAATTTTAAAAACGAGCATTACTGCTCGTTTTGTGCTTTAATCCAATCTCTGTACCAATACCAGCTTTTCTTAGGCCTTCTTTGAAGGTTATTTTCAAAGTCAACGGCCACAAGACCATAACGTTTTTGTACACCGTTTCGCCATGAATAGAGATCAAAAGGGGACCAGACAAAGTAACCGCAAACGTCTGCTCCTTCTTCTTTTGCCTGAAGAATAGCCTCGATATGTTCCTTCAAAAACTCAATACGGTAGTCATCTTCTACCATAGTACAATCGATATCTTCTTTCATACCCAAACCATTCTCTGTGATAAATACCGGAAGATTATATTTTTGTTTCACACGAAGTAAGCCATCATGAATTCCTTTTGGATAAATCTCGGTATCCCATGCAGTATATTTCGCATTTGGATCATTCATGATCT